>NZ_APJX01000010.1 GCF_000350545.1 Desulfotignum phosphitoxidans DSM 13687 | reverse complement strand
AACAAGGCTGAATGTGAAGAAGAAACAGCAAAGGATTTTATTCGTTTTAAAAGAAAACATTCAGCGGTTGAATCGGCTATAAACGGGTTGGAAAATCATGGTCTGGACAGATGCCCGGATCATGGTATTCAAGGATTTAAAAGATACGTGGGCCTGTCTGTTCTGGCAAGAAACCTCCAGATCATGGGGCATAATATACAACAAAAAGGATTGAAACAGCTGCAACGGTTTGAACAGCGCAAAGCCGCTTAAAAACAGGCCATTGCATCAAAAACAGCACGTCAAACACTACAGGTGTGCCCGAAAAATGGGAAAGTCGTCAAAAAACGACTATCATGAAAGCACTTTCCCCGGTTTGTGATAGCAGGAGGACCAACAATTGAAAATTTTGTCAGGCATGTGCCCCGGAAAATCTCAAAATCGGGGTTTCCGGCCAGCCACTAGATAGTACCACCAGATATTCCCACACCTCCGAAGCGGGCTGCCTGTAAAATAGCATTTTCTTCTGCATGTAACGCTCTTGCGTATTCTAATCGTTTAATCGAAATGTTCTGCTTGATAAATGATAGTAATTCTTCATGGGAAGAATTTTGAATATTTTTTTCAAATCGTTGTTTATTACAAAACTTTTTATATGCTTTATCGATTTTTTTCGATGAAAACGATTTGGATTCAATATCTTTAAAACAAAAATAGCTGTTTGGTTGGTAATCATCAAATAACCCGTCTTTCCTGAATTCGTAGTATTTATCCCGCCAAACAGAAAGCAGGCTATCTGAGTTTGAGTATTTTGTGTAATCATCGATACAATTGAGTGAACAGCCCAACTGACCAGATCCAACATCATTCCATCCTGTAGCTATTACGAATCCATCGCTATTCGTAATAACAGCTCCTACCTGTCTTGAGATACATGTTGACCTCAAACTGACATTATATGCCAAATTCATGGACACTTCTTCAACTGAGGGATAAACAAGGCCGGGTTTGTCGATTAAACACAGCAATTTGATCATTTTGTTTTTATAGGCATCATCATCACTGTCGTTGTTAATTGCGTAATCTGAAAGCAGGACACAATCTGGGACATTTTGTTTATGGAGGTCGATTGTCGCTTTGTATTTTCCACGGTCTCTTTTTTCACATCGATCCGTTAAAAATTCTCCAGATCTTTTTTTTCTTAATCCTTTATTGGCATACAATGAACAAAGAAAAAATGAACCATATCTTTTCCTGAAAAATTGAACTTCTTCAGGGTTCCTGAAAGAATCAATGACAAAATGGTTCTTTCTTTTTCCATCCAATCTTCTTCGATAAAATTTAATCAATTTGTTGGTTTCATCTGCCAAGATATCTAAATGATTGAATTTCTTTTTTTCTTCAGGTCTATATGGTCTAAAAGCATTTCCAGTGCCTCTTAGATTGTCTCCCATATCCTGCAACCATTCAGGTCCAACATCTTTGGATTCTAAAATTTTCTTTTTCAGAGATACCAATCCATGAAAGAATTGGTCTATTTCTTTGCAAAAAAGCCCATTATCCAGATCACCATAATTTTTGTAAGATGACAGGTTATTGTATTGGTCAATGATGTTGATATTTTCTTCGGCAAAACGGAGGATCTGATCTTTTGCTCCCGACAGAAAGTCATTACCTGACTTCAAATATCTTAATACTTCATCTGATTCGCCTATTTTTTCAGAACCCTTCTTTATGCTCTGCTCCACAACCAGTTTGATTATTAACGTTGACATTGAAATATTTTTAAAATCAGGCCAGTCAACTGAACTGTAATAGTCAAACAATTTCCTTTTCAACAAAAGAGCCCGTAATTGTCTGTTAAGGATCTTCAACCTTTTTTCAGTTGTATCTAATTTTTCCTGATCTAAAACAGCATGATACAGATCCTCAGGTTCTATGAAAACATCTTGAAATTGTTGATCAAAATGTTGCATCCTCGAATTGTACCTGTTTTCTTTTCCCTTTAATGCTCTGTAATATTTTCCTATTTGGGACTCAACTGCTTCATTGATACTTTGAATGTCTTTTTTATAATTTAAAAGCGATTTGGACAAAAATTTCGCTATGGTTGAACAACCACTTCCCAAAGCACCGGTCAATCCAATTATAACAAAATCTGATTTCATTTTTGAATCCCCTTTAACGTCACCTTTGTCTATTGTTTTTCAGCAATATTTGAACTTCTAAATATTGCTGTCGAAACCACTCTGCGTAATGCCTGATCTGTAAAGGGTGTTTATGGGCCGCTTGAAACCAAAAAAAGACAGTCTTCTCCCCAATACCCAAATTTAATGCAAAATAAGCCATTCTAATCATATATTGTTGAAATTCAGGCATCTCCAGACGATCTTTCAAAAGATTTTCTGCAGCCTGATAAGCGTTCAAAGCTCTGGAGATAAAATCATTGTGAAACGGCCCTTTTAAAATCTTCCGAAAAGCTATGAACTCATCGCAAATGATAAGTAATGCTTCTATTTCGCCATGGTCATATTCTTTGTCTTTCCAAAGCCTTGCCATTTCTTCCAGATTGTTGAAAATTTTTTGAAGCTCGGATTTATTTATCCCTTTTTCCATTCCAGATTTCAATTTCAATAAGTTATGACGATGCAGCATCCATTGCTTACGTATTTCAGGCAATGCTGGTGGGATTTTCTGGAGCTCTTTTTCTATCACACTTTTAAGTGCAATGGCTCGATCGGCAACATTGGCATATAAATCATCTAACCGCTTTAAATCCCGGGCACTATCACCCAATCGCACTTTTTTTTCATACTCAAAACGAATATCTTCTGTGATTTTCAGAAAAGCCTGCAATTGTTCGTTAGGCGGCAATTGATCAATATCCTCCACCAAACTGAGGACATGATCAAAATAATGGGGCATGTTCTGATGATCATTTCTGACCATTGTCAATTCAGAAATACGTAACGCAATTTCCTGCAAAGCCGGAAGCCTCCTTGTCAGATGCTTCTTTCTAAAGATATGGGCCTTGTCAATCATTTCCTGACTGCCCGTTTCTCTGGCAAACAGAAGTTGATCGTTGCAAAAAAACAGACATTGCCATACATTTTTCAAATCAATGAGATTGCGATAAATTTGCATTACCTGGTGGGCCTCTGTTCTTCTTTCCTCGCGCAATAAATTGATAGCCAGGTTGTGGATAACCGATTCATAATAGATCGGCTGAGGCTGTTTTTTTAATAATTCAAAAGCTCTGTAAAGATGGGATATCTGTTCTTCTTTATTGCCCGAACGTCCTTCAAAAACAGCGAGTTCATTGTACAATAGAATTTTTGTCTCTTTATCGATCTTTGTGGCAATAACAGATTCTAATACCTGTTTTGCGTTCAATAAATCTTTTTTGGCAACGTACCAGTGACTTTTCAACACTGCCAGGGATGTTGAAGTGTTCCGGCTCAGTGGGTCGATCTTTTCATTTTCAAACAACTGAATGAAATCACGGACATTTCCGGCTTCCCAATAAATACGGCCTTTCAGGCAACGATATTCCACCGCCTCTTTTGGGAGAAGATCGTATTTGCCTGCGGAAACGACCGCATTATAGGCCCCCAGCAGATCTTTTTGATATAAACCAGCTCTGGCTTGAAGAAACCTTCTCTGGATTGAAAACGGCACGCTGGGCAAACAAACAGGGCAGGACAAAAGTTTTTTTGCCTTGTCTATATCTAGCGTGCCTATGTGTTTTCTGATTTTTTTTAATCGTTGTTTTTCATGGGGTAACAGGAAAACAGCATCAAACACCAAAAGGACTGATGACAGCAACAAAATCAATCCACACCAACGAACCCAATCGATAGGGACCGCTTGTGCCAGCATCGCCAGCAATCCAACCAGTACTGAAAACCGAAAACGTCTATTGTAAAGCCAGGGTGTTTGCTCGTGAATATGCTTGATCAGGTTGATCACTATGTTTTATTCTTCAGTCAGATCAGTCAAGGGTTTACACACTCATCATCTGAATTTGTACTGATAATCCGGGTCATCCAGCATCTTCTGCCTGCTTTTCGAGAGAGGGAGGGAAGGGATGGGGATAAGAATTTGCTTTTTGTTAACCAAACTATAACCAATCCTCCATAATTAAAAATATTATCTCCACCCTGATACAGGTACAACACGTTGTACCTGTATCAGGGTGGGACAAGTAAGGCAAGAAAAAAAACAGCTATAGTTGCCTGGTGGTGGAACAGGGAGAATCCCCGGGATACGCTGATCTTCTGGCCCAGCAGAAAATCGCCGGGATCGCCGAAAAACAGTTTCATCTCATCCAGGAAATTGTCCGTGGATGTCATGCCCTGGATGGACCAGCGGAACACCTTGATGCCGTAAGCGGCCAGCGAGTTCTGCTTGATGAGCTGGCGGGCGTACCGGTCTTTGCCGATGAGGATGGGGTGGTGGAATCGTTCCCCGTTTTTTTCGATGGCCAGGTCCCCGGTCCGGGTGCGGATGAAATAATCCACCCACCGGGTGTGGCCGTTCATGTCGATGACGGGAAACTCCCGGATCACCCGGTCCAGGGCCCTGCGGCCGTAGCAGTCGATAAATGCCTGCTCGAACAGGGCCTCGGGCATGGTGGGGTCGATGTCGTGCCAGTTCCGGTGGCGGCCCTTTGTCTGGATGCCGTCTTCAGCAAACTCCCGGTTCAGCAGGCGGTCCAGGGTGCGGGCCGCATCCGCCAGGTCGTCTTGGGTGTCGGCCATGAACCGGAACACTCCCCGGTATTTGTGCATCAGGGCATTCTGCTCCTTGGTGTACAGGGTATAGGCAAACGGATACCGGGAGTCACAGATCCGGTGATCCAGGAGCACGGCCTGGCTGGTGTCCGGGTTGACGAACAGGGCGCCGCGGAAGGCCGGGGCATGGAAGGAGAAGCCGTTTGCGGACAGCTTTTTTTCAACAGTGCCCGGGCTTTGTCAATATCTTTTTCCTGGCTGGACTTGTCTCCACCAGCCAATAAAGGGGTGAAATGGCCAGGGGTGTGTCTGGAACGTGGTTTTTAAGTCAATGGATTGGGAAATTCTATCGGGCTATTTTTCTGATTCTGAATTTATCATTTTGGAAAACGCAAAAACAATTTTTTAATCGATCAGAATAGTTTTCCATAATGAATTGTACCACTTTCAATTTTTTGTAACTGACTGCATTTTCGAGTCGAAGCAGCAAAATGCCGCAATGATCCATTGAAGAATGATATACCAGCTCTCCAAAATCTTTGTCCATTGTTATTACCATACGGCTTTCCCAAAACGCGGTTCGGATGATGTCCTCATCTTTCATGCAGGGATCAATATTACGAACAGCTTTTATATCATAACCTTCTGATTGGAGATAATCTTCTATTGCTTTCCCTACTCCGACATCCACAAGAAATTTTAATTCTCTGGTATTCATGCAGAAATGTGAACTGGAAAAATCTGTTCTTCTTCTACCAAATTGGTCGCATATGCAAAAACAGCCTGGAAATCTTTTTTCTCAAGTTCGGGATATTCTTCAAGCAGTTCTTTTTCGGTAATCCCGCTGGAAAGTGCCCTGAGTATTTGCTCAACAGTGATTCTCATGCCCCTTATCGTTGGTTTGCCCACCATAATATTTGGATTAATGGTGATTCGTGACAGCAGATTTTCATTTGTATCCATGCTCGTACTCTTCAATTTTTTGAATCATTTTTTTTTGATAAGGCTTATGTGATAACTGTTAGAAAGCAGCCTCGTCAGCGTTTACCATTTACAAAATTATCCTATATTTTCAGGAGAGTCAAAATATTTTGTGAAAATGCTGTTCACCATGGTACCGGACAACCGGATTGTTCCTTTTGGGGGCACGGAAATATTTGAATTTTGGAAAGCCAACCATGAGTGCTCCGTGGCAGGAATGGTTTTCAGGAAAAGACAAAAAATCTGCAAGGGCCGGCCACTGGCCCACTGCATAGTTGACATATCCGGCCCAGCAGGAACCCAGGCCAAATCCGGGCAGGGCCAGTTCCAGGTAGGCCAGTGCCGTATGGCAGTCAGCGGCGGCGCTGCCGAATTCATTGGATGCATGGGCGAACACCAGCTGGGGGGCATCCCGGCAGATCCTGTCACTGCCTTGTTCCCAGTGTTGGATCAGGGTCTGCATGTTCAACGGCAAGGCAAGTTCCGGGCGGGTTTTTACCAGATGCCGCATCCATTCAATCACATGGGCCGCGATTTTTTTTACATCGTCTTTGTTGTCGATCACCAGCCATTGAACTTCCTGGCGGTTGCTGCCTGTGGGCGCACAACAGGCAATGCCCAGCGCTTTTTCAAAAAGATCCCTGGGAACGGGTTTGTCCCGGTAGCGTCTGACCGCCCTGCGGGACCGCAAAAAATGCTCCGTGTGCGCGGCATCCAGGGCCAGTTCCTTTTTGACGGGCATGCACTCTTCCGGGGAAAGAAAATTCAGGGTAAAGGCTCCCCGGGGGCACACGGCCACACAATGGCCGCACCGGATACAGATCTCTTCGGCGCCCACTGAGGGAACCGGACCGTTGTCTGTCATTTCAATAATGTGGGCCGGGCATTCTAACGCGCAGATGCCGTCTTTGTCGCATTTTTCATGGTCGATTGTAAACAGGGTCATTTTTACTCCAGTCCGGGTTGATGAAGAATTCATTGTTGTCCATGTCGCTCATGGCTTTTTCCAGCGTTTCCTTCTCTCCTGGATTCAGAATAAATCATACCATATGAAGATTGGAAATGACAAGACAGGGAGAGATATGTCCGGCTCACCGGTTTGACAGGTCACGGAAAATTTTCGGTCTTCAACCGGCTTGTTATTTTCTTGATAACGGATATAATATTTTATGAAGTGTTAAGTGTTAAGTGTTAAGTGTTAAGCGGATACTTGGCGCTGATGCTTTTATCATTATGTTTTGTTGTGGTCTTTCAGGCCATGATGGTTATTAAAAAAGGACCGCCATGCCACTGTACGCGTTTAAAGCCCATACTCCCCGGATTCACCCATCCGTGTTTGTCGCCCCCTCGGCCCAGATCATCGGCAATGTCCGCATCGGCAGAGATTCTTCCGTCTGGTTTCAGACGGTCATCCGGGGAGATCTGGACGCGATCACCATTGGCGAAAAAACCAATATCCAGGATCTGTGCATGTGCCACGCGGATGAAGGCATTCCCCTGACCATCGGCCATGGCATCACCATCGGCCACAGAAGTGTGATCCACGGATGTACCATTGGAGACGGCTGCCTTGTCGGCATGGGTGCTGTCATCATGAACCAGGCAGTGATCGGAGAAGGCTCGGTCATCGCAGCCGGTGCGGTGGTGCTGGAAAACACCGTGATACCGCCTCATTCCCTTGTCACCGGTTCGCCCGGAAAGGTGAAAAAGACCTATGACAATCCGGAACAGCTTGCCGAAAGCATCCGTGCCATGTCAGACAGCTATCTGGAAAGCGCGCGGTCATTTTTGTCCCCCGGCTCTTTTTATGAGATAAAGTGAATATGCCTGGAATTCGGCGGCTTTTGTCCGGGTCCATCCGCCTGACAGTTCTTTCAAAGAGGCGGCAGCAGAAATTCCTTATTGTCCGCCCGGGCTGTTTTTGAAAAGATGCTTCATCCGGTTTTCCCGGCCTTTCAATATGTCTTCGGCAATATAGAGAATATCCGCATAATCTTTAGGTTCCATCCGGCTCATGGCGCAGATCTCGTTTGAAAGGATATTTCGCCAGCTGTCAACCCGGCCGAACCCATTTTTCATTTCAACCGCTCCCGCATGAAATACCACATCATTGAATAATATTTGTCTGGCATATCGGTACTTTCTGCACAATGTTTTTGGGAACAAACTGCCCAACACATCGTCGCTCATGGCTTTTTCCAGCGTTTCCATAATGGTCATTTTTTCCTTTAGGACACCCATATATTTCCATGTGCTCATTGACATAACACCCAGTATATGACAGCCTATGATTAAGTTTGGTGTGAATTTGTATCATCGGAGTCATGATGTGCCAGAACTTTGTCGATTTTTAGGAATTGTGATTGGTATATTCCCACAGGATCACGCACCGCCCCATTTTCATGCAGTATATGGAGAATACCAGATCACAGTTGATATTCAGACCGGCGTGGTGCGCGGTTTTTTTCCGAAAAGAGCCATGCGGCTTGTTTTAGAATGGTATGAACAGCACCAGGATGAACTCTTAGAGGCTTGGACTGCAATTCAGTCGGGCCAGTATCCCAAGAAAATTAAGCCGTTGGAGTAAGCTATGATCCCTGAAGTCGTGGACGCAAAATATGTTCGAGATTATATCGTTTTTATTCGTTTTGCAGATGGTAAAGCGGGAACCGTTGATCTGAAGGATGTGTTGCAAGGGCCGATGTTTCAGCCCTTAAGAAATAAAGACATTTTTTGCCAATTTCAGATTCATCCTGAATTTAAGACGCTGTTCTGGGACAACGGTGCTGACATTGCCCCTGAATTTTTGTATGAGCAGCTACGTGTGCCAGAAGCGGTTTGACAGCTCACGGAGAAGATCTTTGTCCTGCTGCATGATTTTTTCTGCTTCAGTCACCCCGGGTATTTGACAGCTGAAGTGCTGTAAGCATTTCAACAGGGCTGTAGATTGGCAGCTCAGATCCTTTAAATCCTTTTAAATCTCTTGTAACGATCGCTTTTGCTCCTGCATGGCGGGCGGCTTGATATAATACAGCATCTTCAAAATCTGAAAATTTTGAAATAAGAGCGTCTTCAATCACGGTTCTGTTGACAGCGGCGATTTCGAAAAGCATGGTAAGATCCCTGATTTGATTCTGCGCTTTGGCTGATCCCAGCACCCGGGTGGATAGATAATGGATCGTGGTCACTGTTGTGGCACACAGCAATCCTGATATTTTTTTGCTTTCAACAAGAGACATCAGTTCGCTTGCCGGTTCTGCAAAGGGTTCCCGGTCAAGCATGACATCAAGAACCACATTGGTATCAAAAAGAATTTTCACAGATATTTGTCTTCCAGATATCTTTTATACGTTTTTTCATCAACACCGGATTCCTTCAAGGACCCTCTCAACGATGCCACGATGGGCGTGAGTGGTTGTTTGTTATCCATAGAATGGGTGTCCAGCAGATAAAAATAATCAGCAACCATTTGAGAAACCGATTTGCCAAGTGTGCCGGCATGTCTTTTAGCAGCTCTGATCAGGTTTTCCTCAAGCCGGAGTGTGAGTTTGGTATTCATATATTTTCACCTCATTGTATGCTTGACGTATAATATTATTATTAATATACGTCGCATCAGATCCATTGTCAAATACAATGTCATGAAAAAATCGAATCAAACCAAAACCTGAAGACCGGGAGGGTATCAGATCCGAATGACTTTTCCGGAATTCGCAAACCAGGCTGGTGTTTTTTCCCGGGGAACGGTAGTATATCAGCGCTGTTTGTTGAACAGCGAAACAATGGAGGAGGACCATGCTGCCTGTGCTGCTGTCTCTGGGAATTTTGTATCTCCTGGCCCTGGGTGCCGGCCGGATCAGTGCGTCTCTGGGGATTCCCCGGGTCACGGGTTATCTGGCCGTGGGCGTGGCTGCGGGCCCCTCTGTGGGCGGGGTGCTGGGTCTACCCGGGGTGATTACCACCGGGCAGTTTCATGCCCTGATCCCGGTCCATGATATGATCCTGGGGTTGATTGTGTTCACCATCGGCGGCAGTTTCAGCCTCAAGGCAGTGCGGAAAATCGGGTCAGGGCTGTTTGTTGTCAGCGCCTTTGAAATCGGGCTGACGGCATTGCTGGTGGGGGCGGGCACCTATCTGCTGAGCCGGTCCGTTCTGGTGGCCGGATTTCTGGCCGTGATGTCCGTGACCACGGCACCGGCCGCCACCCAGATGGTCATACGGGAGTGTCAGTCCGAGGGTCCGTTGACAGACACCATCCTGCCCTTGATCGGCATCAACAACCTGCTGGCCATTGTCGTTTTTATCCTGTTGGGCAACCTGCTGCCCGATGCGGCAGGATCTGTTTCAAAAACAGTGTATCAGTTGGCCGTTCCCGTGGGGCTGGGCATCGGTATCGGTGTTTTGACCGCCGTGATGGACCAGCGGCTGACCCGCCAGGTGGACCGGCAGATTCTGGTTCTGGCCGCCGTGTTCATCAGTGTGGGCCTGGCTGGGTTTCTGGAGGTGTCTGCCATGCTGGCCACGCTTTTCGCCGGTGTGGCCACCGTGAATGCGTCTCCGTTCAGGGACCGGACCATCAAAGACCTGTCAGTGGTTGACTATCCGCTGTATGTGCTTTTTTTCATTATGGCGGGGGCGGAACTTCACCTGGAATCCCTGGTGTATATGGGATGGATCGGTGCGGCGTATGTGGTGCTGCGGAGTGGGGGCAAGTATTTCGGCTGCACCCTGGGGGCGTTTGCCGCCGGTGCCTCCCATGTGCAGAAGAGATGGCTGGGGCCTGCTATGCTGGCCCAGGCAGGCCTGGCCATCGGGCTTGCCGGCACCCTGGCCCGGTCCTGGCCCGGCCCAGGGCAAAGCATCCAGACGGTGGTGCTGGCGGCAGTGGTGGTGTTCGAGGTGGCCGGACCTTTTCTGACACGGTGGTCCCTGGTGAATGCCGGTGAGGTGACCGTGCTCAATCTCATGGCCTTGCGGAGTCCTGTGGGGTTCACCGAAGGCCTGGGCCTGGCTGTGCACCAGGTGAAAGATGCCTTTGGGATCGCCCTTTCCGGGGCCGCCGGCCAGCGGGCCGGTATCTGCGTCTCCCATATCATGCGGCGAAATGTGGAACCGATCCCCAATGACACCCCGTTTGACGAGGTCCTGAAAGCACTGGGGCATTCCCGTTATGATCAGCTGCCCGTGGTCAACAGGCAGAATGAACTGGTGGGGGTGATCAAGTATACCGATATCGCGGACACCCTTTTTGAACCCGGTCTCCGGCATATCGTGGTGGCCGGGGACATTGCCACGCGCGTCCCCCTGAAGCTGACCCCGGACGACTCCATTGAAACCGCCATGGCGGCCCTTAAGAAACATTCCGGCAACACCTGGCTGGTGGTGGTGGACAAAAATGATCCCAAAAAACTGTTGGGCATGGTGCGGCACAATGAGGTATTGTCCACGCACCTGTACCAGGACGCGGAATCAAACAGACGGTGAATACCATTTTCCCGTTCAGGTCCTTTAGGATATGATCATGGATGTGACGCATATGACTATTTTACCCCCTATTCCAAAATAGCCTTGACTGTTTTGGAATAGGGGGTAAAACAGACGGTGAGATACCCGGTGTTCATTCGACAGTTCCGGCAGTGCTTCCACCAGGCGTAAAGATGGGGAAAGCAGGTCGTGCTGGAAAGATAATTCATATAATTTTTTGGAGGCAGACAACATATGGTGTTTCAACAGGATAAAGAGACCGGAGAATATATTGCCCTCATTTTGGAGGATGGAATCCAGAAAACCTATGGGTGTATTTTTGAAGTATGCAAAAATCCGATTTGCAGTTGCAGAACAGTGGACGTTATTCTGGCACCGGTTCAGGACAACACCCGGCAGAATTCGCCTTTGTCTTCCCGCAGAATTGAAATCGATCTGATTGAAAAAAAATACACGTTTCCGTCAGACAGGTCCGCAAACCCGGAGGATTCAGCATTTGCTGATTTGTTTTTGTCGCAGTTGGGTGACGAGGATTTTACATTTCTGGAAAAAAAATTTTTGGTGTACAAAAATAAAATCAGTGAATCAGCAGATTTGGAAGGCTTTGAAGGTTTTTTTGATTACGAAGCCGTGGAGCGGGACGGATTGATGTATGCGTACAACGATGTGCTGCCCTATGGAAACCAGATGCGTGTTACCATTAATGACCGGGAATATTTGATTTTTGACCAGTTCTGCCTGCTGCCGGGCTGCTCATGTACACATACTGTTATGGATATTCTGCCGGAAACAGAAGCAGAAACTGCGACGGAAGCATCTTTCGCCTTGAAGCTGATATATACCAAAAAGCGCTGGGAGACGGATGAAGACCTGCCTGGCTCAATAACCCTGGCGGCTGTCCGCTCAGCCATTGAAGAAAGACATCCTGATTTTTACAGGACCCTTCGCATCAGGCATGAAAAACTGAAATACATCTACCAGAAGTGCCGGGAAAAGGAATTTTTACCCGCACAGCCGGCACAATCATCAAAAGTCGGCAGAAATGACCCATGCCCCTGCGGCAGCGGGAAAAAATATAAAAAATGCTGTTTTGGAAAAGCCAGCGCCGGGAAAACATCCGGTGTCCTGTCCAGGGAAAAAATAGATTCGGTTTTGTGGCAAAAAGAGATCCGAAATGAATGGGATCATCGTTGAGTAAACAATCTGTCTGCGTTCATGGAGGATATTGGCCGGTACATGGCAATTTTGCTGAGCCCTTTATCGGGCTTGTTCCCGGATTTCATCCAACACCTTCGGCAGTGCTTCCACCAGGTATAACGGCAGGGAAAGCAGGGAAAAGCCGGCCGTTTCAATGCCGTTTTCCGTGCTGATCCCGTGGGCGGTTTTCTGGAGGCCCGGGGGATTCAGGTCAAACCTGACAGCCAGGGAGATGTTTTTTTTCGTAGCAAACTGTTGCAGCGATTTCAATGATCCGCTTTTTCCCGATTTGACTTCAATGGGGATGATCAACGGGCCGTGGGAAATGACATAGTCGATTTCTGCATTGGCTGTTCTGGCCTGTCTGACCCAGTAATGCAGGGATGGTGAATTTTTCTGAGCTGTCAAAAGGTGCTGGCCGATGAACTGTTCGGCAATGGCGCCTTCATTGACAAGATCACGGTCAGGAAAAGATTGCAGATAGGTCCAGTCATTGCCGCAGATATGATTCATCAGCCCGATATCCATGAACAGCAATTTGTAAACCGTGTCTTTGATGTCTGAGTTCAATGGAAGACCGGAACAATGGCTGTGATGCACCCTGTGGCAGATTTTTGCTTTTGACAAAAGATCCAGGATCTCCTTTATTTTTCCGGAGGGGTGCTCCCGGGAGATGTTGCTGTATTTTACCTTATTTCCGACAATTCTCGGGATGGTTCTGAAGACTCTCTGCATGAGTACCAGCTGGCGGGATTGGGCATATTTGGAAAAATCATCTTCATACGTTTCCGAGATGGACCGGTGAACATCTCCCACATCTTTGAGGGAGCCGCTTTCACACCAGGCCTGCACGGCTTCCGGCATGCCGCCTGTAAACACATATTTGCGCTGGGCTTTTTTGAGTTTTTCATGGGCTGCCGCCGGTAAGGAGGATGTCATGGAAAATTCCTCTACATATCGGGTTAAGGCCGGCTCAGCAGCCCGGAGGAACTCAGTGAACGTCATGGGGCCCAGATGCATGTATTCGATACGTCCGACCGGCATTGAAAATGAATGGTCCGCAAGGGTGAATTCCAGGAGTGATCCTGCGGCAATGACGGGCAATTCTTTTTTTTCTTCATACAGATAGCGCAGAAGCTGGAGCGCGTGCGGTGTCGATTGAATTTCGTCAAGGAAAAGGATAGCGCCGGGGGTGGTAACCGGTATGCCGCTCAATGCTTCGATTTCTCTTAAAGCAGAATCTGTGTCAAGGGTTTTGAAAATATCATCCAGAAACAGGTGCCGTTCCAGATTGATTTCGATCAGGGTTTTTTTCAGTTTTTTGGCAAATTGTCTTACCAGTGTGGATTTTCCGACCTGGCGGGCACCTCTGATGACCAGCGGTTTCCGGTTTGATTTGTTGATCCAGGTTTCAAGATTGGCTTCTGCCGAACGATACATCATAATAAAATACCCCCATATTTTTATGTAATAAATAATAAAATAAGGGGGTGTTGTCAATAGCATGATTTTCTGGGTGTCATGCCGCCTCCTTTGACAATAACCATAGAAAGAACATGATTGCCGGATGCAATCAATCTGTTATACTGCGTTTTGATTTTGAAATGCGAAAGGTGAGAGACATGCTGATCAATTCATTTATTCATATACCGGGGGTCGGGGCGGTCACGGAAAAGCGGTTGTGGACGGCGGGGCTGCTGGACTGGCACCAGGTGGGTTCGGTGGATGCCTGTGATATTCCCGCCAGAAGTCTGATGCGCATTGCCGCGTGCATGGCGGAATCCTGTGAGCACTTGGACAAAAACAACCCGGCCTATTTTGCAGATCATCTGCCGGCCGGGGAACACTGGCGGTTTTTTCCGCAGTTCAGGAAAACCACGGCATTCATGGATATCGAAACCACGGGCATGGATATGTTCGGAAGCGAGATCACCACCATTGCCCTGTATGACGGGGAATCCATCAACTATTATGTCCAGGGACAAAATCTGGATGCGTTCATGGAGGATATCGGCCGGTACAACGTAATCGTCACCTACAACGGCAAAACCTTTGATGTGCCGTTTATCGAGAAGTATTTCGGTATTGAAATGGCCCATGCGCATATCGATCTGCGGTATGTGCTGAAAAGCCTGGGATACGGCGGCGGGTTGAAGATGTGTGAAAAAGCCCTGGGCCTGGACCGGGGGGATCTGGACGGGGTGGACGGGTTTTTTGCGGTCCTGTTGTGGCGGGAGTTTCAGCAGACCGGCAATATCAAGGCCCTGGAAACCCTGCTGGCATACAATATCGAGGATGTGGTGAACCTGGAGACCCTGATGGTTCTGGCCTACAACATGAAACTGAAAGATACGCCTTTCAGCCGGACCCATGCCCTGCCCATGCCCGGAATCCCGGACATTCCGTTCAAACCGGACCGGTCAACCATCGAGAGAATCCGGCAGAAGTTTCAGGTGAATTTTTTTCAGGATATGGATCGATGATGCCGTTAAGCGCGTGGTTTACCTTTTTTGTGATGATGACGGCCATTGCCTATACGCCGGGGCCCATGACCATGTTTTCCATGTCCTCCAGCGTAAAGCACGGGTTTTACCGGACCCTGCCGGGTATTTTCGGCGGGTCGGCCGCCTATATGGTCCAGATGGTGGTGGTGTACCTGGGGCTTGGGGTGATTGTCCAGAACTCCACGGTGGTATTCAACACGATCAAGTGGGTGGGTGTCTTCTACCTGGTCCTGCTGGGGATCAAAAACTGGCGGCAGTCCATCCGGGATATGGAAATGACCCACACGGGCCTGCCTGTCTCCCCGGTCAAGCAGTTTTCCTTAGGATTTGCCACGGGCATGTCCAACCCCAAGTCCGTGCTGGTGTTCACGGTGCTGTTTCCCCAGTTTATCCACCCGGATCATTACACGGCCCATTTTCTGGTTCTGGCGGCCAGTTTTTTTGTCATCCAGGGCAGCAGCGCCATGGCCTATGCCCTGTTCGGTGCAAGGGTGTTTAAATGGCTGCGCCGGCGGAACCTGGCCCGGGTTCAGAACCGGGTCACGGCCGTGATTCTGTTTTGTGCCGGCGGGATACTGGCGGTCAGTAAAAAATAGCCGGAACCGGCCTCATCGGGCTGCTTTAATGGCCTGATCCAGGTCCGCCAGGATGTCGTCAATGTCCTCGATGCCGATGGACAGCCGCACCATGTCCGGGGTGACCCCGGCTTCGATGAGTTCCGCATCTGACAGCTGGGAATGGGTGGTGGAACCCGGATGGATGGCCAGGCTTTTGGCGTCTCCCACATTGGCCAGGTGGGAGAACAGGTGCAGGCTGTTGATGAATGTTTCCCCGCCTTTTCGGCCGGATTTGAGCCCGAACACCACCATGCCGCCGAACCCGTTTTCAAACTGGGATGTGGCCGTGTCATGGGAAGGATCGCTGGGCAGTCCCGGGTATCTCACCCAGGCCACGGCCGGGTGATCCGAAAGGAATTTTGCCACGGCCTGAGCGTTTTCACAATGCTGTTTCATGCGCAGTCCCAACGTTTCGATCCCCTGCAAAAACATCCAGGCATTGTCCGGGCTGATGCAGGCCCCTAAATTCCGCAGCGGTCCCACCCGCATCCGCAGGATGAACGCCAGCGGGTTTAAATCCCCGAGATCATGGGCAAACCGCAGATCGTGGTAGGAGGGGTCCGGATCATTGTACAGCCGGAATCTGGCATCGGTCCAGTCAAACGTGCCGCTGTCCACGGCAATGCCGCCCAGGGCCGTGCCGTGGCCCCCCATCCATTTGGTGAGGGAATGGATCACGATGTGGGCCCCGTGTTCAATGGGCCGGATCAGGTACGGCGTGGTGAATGTGGAATCCACGGCCAGGGGCAGATGGTGTTTGTCGGCGATGTCCGCCATTTTCCGGATGTTGACCACGTCCAGGGACGGGTTGCCGATGGTTTCGCAGAACAACAATCTCGTGGCCGGGGTGATGGCCTGTTCGATGTCGTCTTTTTTGTCCGGATGGACATAGTGCACTTTGATACCCATTTCCGGCAGCATGTGGGAGAACATGGTGATGGTGCCGCCGTACAGGTTGGCCGTGGACACCACCTCATCCCCGTGGCCGCAGATATTGATGATGGTGTAGAAAATCGCGGCCGTGCCCGAGGCCACTGCCAGGGCCGCGGCCCCGTTTTCCAGGGCCGCCACCCGTTTTTCCAGCACATCCTGGGTGGGGTTCTGGAGGCGGGAATAGATGTTGCCCAGTTTTTTTAAGGCAAACAGGTCAGCAGCGTGGGCCGTGTCCTTGAACAGGTAAGCCGTGGTGCGGTGAACCGGCACCCCCCGGGACAGGGTGTCATCCGTGTGAATGCCGGCATGAAGGGCCAGGGTGTTGAATTTGTGGGTCATGGGGCAGTCCTTTCGTCATGAATTTTTGGGCTAAATGTTTATCAAAGGGCATTATGGCATTTTTTGCTGTGCAGATCACCTGTTTCTCTTATTTAATTGCGCCAGTCGGTAATTGATGTCCCCGGCAAGTTTCTGAATATCTGGATCTGGTACTTCATATTCTTTAAAAATATCCTGCCAGGCGGATACTTCCCGGATCATCGAATCGATGATGTGATCCGGATTTTTGATGTTCAGAGTTGCGCCAAATCTCAGAAATGGAGATCTGTCAGGCGCGAATTCTCCAGCGCCTTCGGGAAATGACAATGAATGGGATCGTTTTCCATGGATATCAGGCAGCAGGTCATAGGCGGGAGACAGGCACAACCCGGTTTCTTTGTGAAGCATGCTGAAATTTTTCAGATGATCATCCGTATTGCCGATGGCGGCGTTGAACACCATTTGCCGGAACAGCGCCGGAATATCGATCGACGGCTGAGTACTGTATTTTTTCACTGCCTTGAAAATATCCGTGTACCAGGCATAATATGAGGCGTTCAACAGTGTTTTCATGCTGATCATATGATATCTGCCGCCGGTGTCTGCTACATCGAATCGTTTTACCAGTAACGTGTTGCGGGAACCCACAGGGATCAGTTTAAATTCAGGTATGTTCAAGCCTGCATTCCGGGCAAGTGCCAGTGTGGCAGCTTCTATGGGTTCGACATGAACGGGATCGTTGTGTCTGGGAAATTTTGCAAGCCACAGGGTATTGTCTTTGTCTCGCACCAGTGATTTTGGGCGGGCGCCACCGGGAGAGCTGCCGCATAATGCCAATGCGGCGAATTCCTGATCGTTCAGATATTCGCCGGCATCATATTTCAATGCCAGTTCAAGCAGTTTGTCCAGGGTCACAATATCGGCACTGGGATCCTGTGCCTTGACTGGATGGCCGGTTTCAAAGCATAACGCCCCCATTCCATTGTTTCCAAGCGCTTCCAGAAATCGGGGTTCTGTCTGTTCCCGAAGGGTGAGATTCGCTTTGCGGGCCAGAATTTTCCTGCCCCAGTCATCGGGCAGGGCATCTTCGAACACCCCGTGAATCCCCTGGGGTCGATTGGATAAGAACTCTTTTGGATTCAGCGGCAGGTTGACAGGGTCCAGCGGAAATGCATCCGGATGCTGCAAATATTCAGGGGTATAACGGAATGCTCCCTTGATTCTGCCGTTGGGATCAGGCGTTCCCGTAATGATTTCGCCGCATTTTATTTTCAAACGGGTTGGAAAAATAAGGATGACATCCAGATGAAGCAATTATTTTTTCCTCCTGGCACGTTGCCGGCCGGAAAGTTGTTTGATCCGTTCGTGTTGGGCGAACAACGATTCTTCAGGGGCCAGCAAATGGTTCAGATCATCGAGCCTGTCAAGCATGTTCAGGGCTTTTATCCAGGTGCCGATGGCTACGGTGGGTTTGCCCTGCTCCATGTTTTGCAGGGTGGGAATGGAGACCCCTATCCGCCAGGCAAATTCTTTTTGGGAATCATTCCGCGCCAGCCGGGCGGTTTTCAATCGCTGGCCCAGATTTTTTAAGGCGGTTTTTTCTATAGCATCAATCATAGTTTGTATTATGCTTTAATTTTATGGTTAATACAAATTATATTTTTTGATATTTTTAAAATTATTTTTTTTTGTCCGTCACGGCCAGGCAGTTGAGCCAGGCAAAGGTTTTCCGGCCCAGCCCGTCGGATGTGGGGGTGGATGTGAGGATGTCAAACCCGGCCCGGCGGCAGAGGCCGGTCCACTCGGCATGGGTCAGGGGGGTGAACCGGCGGCCTTGGGCATCGAATTCATCGGCCGCCACATCGTCTCTGTGCAGGGGCACGGAGAAAAACAGGCGGCCGCCGGGAACAAGGATTCGATGAATTCTGGAAAAGACAACCTGGATGGCAGGGCGGGTCAGGTGCATGAGGGTGGCCACGGCATACACCCCGTCAAAAACGCCCAAAGCCGGGGTCAGCTCCCCGGGCAGCCGGATGCGGTGCAGGCGGCCGTCAAGGACCGGGTGGCAGGCGGCCGCTGCATTGAGCATCTCCTGAACCCCGTCCGATGCCGTGATATCAAATCCGTTTTCCAGCATGAACGCGGCATCCCTGCCCGATCCACATCCCAGTTCCAGGAGCCGGGCGCCGTGGGGAAAGCTATCCGCCAGAAGCGCGTGCAGATCCGGCACATCCGCGGATTCATAGCGCTTAACCAAGTCTTTGACATGGGTGGTATAGTATGTGATTGTGGTGTCAGGCACGTCTATGGGTTTCCTTGGTTGCTATCCAGTGTATCACACGGGGAACAAACAAGACAAGATTGAGAATCCCGGTCGAGATTTTAAGTATGATTCATCTTGACATGGCCCGGGTGATTATTCTATATAAGGAATCGAATTCTGTATATAGAATAAAAAGGATCGTTTTCGAAAAAGGAACGCCTGATGGATCAAAAAAAGAGAATCACGCCTGCCCGGCCTTTGTCCCCGGCGGTGAGCCAGGCGGCCCAGCTCCTTTTGTACCTGGGCAGCCAACCGGGAACGGACATGACCCTGACCCGGATCTGTGAGGCCGTCGGCATTCACAAAAGCAAAGGGTATTCCATATTGAATTCATTGAGTGAATACGGGTTTGTCGTCCGGGATGAAATCAGCAAGACGTATTCACTGGGGCCTGCCGTGATTCCCTTGGGAGCCAGGGCGATTGACAACCTGGATATCCATGCGGCAGCCAGGGGCCATCTCCAGGCCCTGGCTGATGAAACCGCCGGCACAGTGCTGCTGGGCATTGTTTCAAACGACCGGTTTTACGTGGTCGGGAAATATGACGGCAATGCAATGGTGTCTTTGACCATTCGCCAGAACCAGTGTTTTCACATCACCCACGGGGCCCATGGCAAGGCCATTGTGGCGGCCATGGATGATGAAACCAGAGAAAAGATTCTGACATCACAGCCCCTGCATTTTTACGGGGAAAACACCCGGGCGGACCGGGCCCGGCTGGAAGCGGAATTTGTCCGGTGCCGGGAAAACGGGTATGCCGTGGACAATGAATCCATGACGCCCGGGATCCGTGCCGTGGCAGCCCCGGTGTTCGATCACAAGAATACTGTTTTTGCCGGGGTGGTGCTTGCGGGGATGTTTGGACAAGATGAAATTCCGGCCATGGGAGAAAAGGTCGCGGCCATGGGCCGGTGGATCTCCCGCCAGGCCGGTGCATCCATATAAAAACCAAGGAGGAGTTATGAGCCGGAAAGATGGGGTTAAGATTATTAAAACCACCACGTGGTCGCCGGGACCGGGATGTCACGGCGGATGCGGGGTCCTGGTCCATGTCAAGGACAACAAGGTCATCAAGGTGGAAGGAGACCCGGACCATCCCTGGAACCAGGGCCGCTTGTGTTCCCGGTGCCTGTCCATGACCCAGTACATGTATCATCCGGACCGTTTGAAAACGCCGCTGAAGCGGGTGGGAAAAAAAGGAGAGGGAAAGTTCGCGCCCATTTCCTGGGACGAGGCTTTTGATCTCATTGAAGAAAAAATGAAAAAAATCCGGGAAGATCACGGGCCTGAATCCGTGATCTTCCACCAGGGCACGGGCCGGGATATCGGGGGATGGATCTCCATGCTGGCCTATGCCTATGGCAGTCCCAACTGGATGTTCGGGCTTTCCGGGATCTCCTGCTATACCCCCCGGCTGATGATGATGTCCATCACCCAGGGGGATTTTGCCGTGGTGGACGCGTCCCAGTGGCATGAAAAACGGTATGATGATCCAAAATACAAGATCCCGGAAACCGTGACCATCTGGGGCCAGAACCTGCCGGCCACCTGTCCGGACGGATTTTTCGGACACTGGTATGTGGATCTGATGAAACGAGGCACCCAGCTGATGGTGATCGATCCCCGGTGCACCTGGATCGCGTCCCGGGCCAAATTGTGGCTTCAGCTGCGGCCGGGCACGGATGCGGCCCTGGCCCTGGGGTTTATCCACGTGATCTTGAAGGAAAACCTCTGGGACAAGTCATTTGTGGAAAAATGGACCAATGCCCCGTTCCTGGTCATGGAAAAGGATGCAGGACCTTTACTGCTGCGGGAAAGCCATATCCGGGCCGGCGGATCAGATGAGAATTTCGTGGTGCATGATGCTGCCTCGGGCGACTTTGTGGTGTGGGATTCCAACGATCAGTCTTATAAAAAGCCGGACACAGCGCCGTCTTTGACGGGTGCATTCAGCGTGACCCTGGCGGACGGATCCGCTGCCGCCGTTAAAACCGTCTGGACCCGGTACCAGGAAAACGCGGCCGCCTATACCCCTGAAAAGGTGTCGGAAATCACCTGGGTGCCGGCGGACAAAATCGTTCAAGGGGCCCGGATGTATGCGAAAAGCGCGCCGTCCGCCCTGCACTGGGGGCTTCCCATCGACACCATTCCCTCCACCATTCCCACGTCCCAGGCCATCAACCATCTGTGGTGCATGACCGGGAACCTGGATGTCCCCGGCGGCAATGCCATTGCCCGGTATGCCTGTGATGTGGTGACCTATCCCTATCATTCCGGGGGCGCGATTCTGAGCCTGCCTGAAGAGGTGGCCAAAAAGCGCATCGGCATGAACGACTACGGTCCTATCAAGGATTTCAGGGCCTGGGCCCAGCCGGACAAAGTGCTGGAACAGATCTTTTCCGGCGATCCCTATGCGATCAAGGGCATGTGGATCCAGACGGCCAACCCCATTGCCTGCACGGGCATGGAACCCGGCAAATGGCGGGATGCCATCAAAAAGCTGGATTTCACCGTGTGCGTAGATCTTTTCATGACGCCGACGGCCATGCTGTGCGACGTGATCCTGCCGGCGGCCAGTTTCCTGGAAAAAGATTCCCTTAAAGCCTGGTGGGTGCCGCTCCAGGCCATCAAGAAAACCGTGGATGTGGGGGAATGCAAGTCGGACATTGAGATCAACCTGGAGCTTTCCAAGCGGTTCATGAAGGATTTTCCCTATGAATCGGTCCATGATCTGTTTGACAGCCTGCTGGCGTCCTCGGGCATGACCTATAAGGACTTGCAGGAAAAAACCTGGATCATGCCGCCGGACGGCCATCCCAGCAAACCCTATTCCCGGCATGAAAAAGGACTGCTGCGGCCGGACGGCAAACCCGGATTCAGGACCCCTTCCGGAAAAGTGGAACTGTATTCTTCATGGCTGGAAAAATGGGAACTTGCCCCCATGCCATACCATGAAGAACCGCCCTACAGCCCGGTCAGCACCCCGGATCTTTTCAAAAAATATCCCTTGATTCTGTGCACGGGCCGGCGGATGGGGCCTTTTTTCCATTCGGAACACCGGCAGATTCCCTGGCTCAGAGAACAGCAGAAAGAGCCCGTGCTGGAAATCCATCCCGATACCGCGGAAAAACTGGGCATCCATAACGGGGAAAAAGTGTGCGTGGAAAACTGGCTGGGAAAAATCACGGTCACGGCCATGACCACCCCCATCATCCATCCGGATGTGGTCATGGCCGAGCATGGGTGGTGGTTTCCGGAAAAACAAGGGGCCGAGCCCTCTTTGTTCGGGGTGTGGGATGTCAACGTCAACCAGCTCATTCCCATGTCCAATGAAGGCAAAGGCGGGCTGGGCGCGCCCATTAAAAGCATGTTGTGCCGGGTATACAAGGCGAAAGGATAAGAATCATGTCAGAATATGCAATGCTCATCGATTATGAATACTGCACGGGGTGCAAAAGCTGCGAAGTGGCCTGCAAGCAGGAATATCACCGGCCTGCGGGCCGGGCCGGCGGGGTGGAAGTCCAGGAATTCATCCACCGGCTGCCCAATGACCAGCTGTTTATCACCTATATTCCCACCTTCACCCGGGCGTGCGTGTTTTGTGCGGGCCGGGTGAAGCAGGGCATGGCGCCCGCATGTGTCAAACACTGCATGGCCAACATCCTGACTTTTGGAAAACTCGAAGACCTGCAGCAGCAGATTCCGGAGAAACGCAAAGCGATCCTCTGGACCAAGGGTTAAGCGGAACGGAATCCGGACTTCACCAGGCCCGGCAGGCTGAACCGGGAGATGTGGCTCACCTGCATGGGACGGCCGGCAATAATGGCGTCTGCCGCGGCAATGCCGCTCTGGACGGCCGCATGAATGCCTTCCCCCATGTCCAGGGTGGACAGGCCGGCGGCATCGCCGATGACAAACATATTTTCCGGCATGCCGTTTTCCAAACCTTTCCGGTGATAAGGTGCATGCCGCAGATAATAGGTATGCCCGGAGGGATTGCCCGGGGATTGGTCCAGAAAGCCTTTATCCATCAGGCGGGCCACAAATGTGCGCCAGTGATTCATGATGGTGGTTTTCCGGGCGGTCAGGCCGTGCTGTTTGCCGCCGATGCCGATGTTGATCCACCCGCCTTTTTTGGGCAGGTACCACGCATATCCGGGCAGGCCTTTTTCCAGATACCAGATATGACACTTCCGGACCCGTTGAAAGCCTTGAAACTCTTTTTCCACGGCGGCGATGCGGGCGGTTTCCGGACGGGACGGCACAGGTTCCATAAAAGTGCGCCGCACCGGGCAATGGGTGCCGCCGGCCCCGACCAGGTACCGGCATTCAAACTGGTCATCAATGACATACCCGGACCGGATTCTTTGAATTTTTTTTACGGCATGGGTGTGCACGGGCACCCCGGCCTTCTGGAGCAGCCAGTGGTCGAACTCGATGCGCCGGATTGCATACTGGCGGGTTTTTACAGGCAGGGGAATCCTGAAAAGATGAAAGTGAATCCGGTGTATCCGGGTCAATGCATGGGGATAATCGTCAGGGGAATACCCAAGGTCAGTGAACACATCCGGTGAAATCCATCCGGCACACAGTTTGTTCCTGGGAAAGGCCTGTTTGTCCAGGATCCTCACATCCAAGCCGCTGTCTTTGAGGCGCGCCGCACAGGCGGATCCGGCCGGGCCCCCGCCCACAATGATCACATCCGTCTGAATCATGGCCGGCCTCACGAGATCCGGCAGTCCGGTTTCGGCCGGCCGGGCCGGGTCAGCACCATCTGCCACAGCTGCATGGACCGGGCCCGGAACCCGCCGGCGGAACTGAGCAGGTAATATTCCCACATCCGAAAAAACCGGTCGTCATACCGGTTTTTGAGCTTGGGCCAGGCCGCCTTGAAGTTGTCATACCAGGCCATCAGGGTTTTGTCATAATCTTCCCCGAAATTGTGGCAGTCTTCCAGGACAAACAGCCCTTCCATGGCTCTTCCCAGTTCGGAAATGGACGGCAGCACGGAATTGGGAAAAATGTATTTGGCCGTCCAGGGATTGCAGATCCGGGTGGTGATATTTCCGCCGATGGTATGCACGAACGCGATGCCGTCTTTTTTAAGCAGGTTGCGGGTCAGTTCCATATAGGTCCGGTAGTTTTTAAATCCCACATGCTCCATCAGGCCGATGGACAGGATGCGGTCATAAGTGCCTCTGGCATTGCGGTAATCATCCAGCCGGATATCCACGGGCAGGTCTTTGCAGTATTCCCGGCCGAATTCCGCCTGTTTTTTCGACACGGTGAACCCGGTCACGGACACCTGATATTTTTCAGCCGCATACCGGGCAAATCCGCCGAACCCGCACCCGAGTTCCAGAACATTCATTCCCGGTGCCAGTGCCAGTTTCCGGCAGATCATTTCCAGTTTGGCCTCCTGGGCCTCGTCCAGGTTCCGGGCGTCTTTCCAGTACCCGCAGGTATACTGCATCCGTTTGCCCAGCATCATTTGATACAGATCATTGCCGATATCATAATGCTGTTTGCCCACGGTAAATGCCCGTTTAATGGTCTGGAGATTGAAAATCTTTGCCATCAGGGCGTTCCAGGCCGTGATCCGGTCCTGTTTGATCTGTTTGAGAAGATTGGCCCGAAGCACTTTTTCAATGAACTGATCCGGTGCCGGACAATCCCACCAGCCATCCATATAAGACTCACCCAGACCCAAAGCCGGGGATGACGTCACCCGCTGGAAAAATTGATCGTTTTTGATCCGGATATCAAACGGCCGGTCCCCATTCACTCGGATGCCGGCATGATTCATCATCTCTGAAAATAATTCTCTGGCCTGTCCCAACTTCATTGTGTTCCTCCATGTAATTCCTTGTCTGGTTTGCGCAAAGAAGCATGTAGCTGGTTTATAGCGAATCCAGCCGGATTTTCAAACAGTTTCTTGGAAAAAATCAAATCTTTGGCCTGACCGCTCCTGTGGGATCCGGCGCGCAAAAACGGCATGGAAATCACCCATATTCATGCGGACCATGTCAGCGGAAACCAGGAATTCAAATCCCGCACCGGGGCGGAGATCTGTTATATGGAAGGCTCTCCCGTGTCCGCGTGGATGAACAGCGGGGGTGAGGTGGTATAACCATTTTTGTCTGCCACAGGGACCTTTAAGGTACCTGTGGCAGATTCAATATCAATCAAACGCTTTGTCTACCGTCCACACTTTCCAGACATTGCCCACCAGGTCGGGTCCGGGTTCCAGAACGGTTTTACCCGGTTGCCACCCGGACGGGGTCGCTTTGGTGCCTTTGCCTTCCCGGACCAGCTGGAATGCCTGAATCTGGCGCAGGGTTTCGGGAATATTGCGTCCCACGGGCGGGGCCACCATTTCATAGGCCTGAACAACACCATCCGGATCGATCAAAAAACGGCCCCGGATGTCCACGCCTTCTTCTTGGTCATATACCCCGTAGATTCTGCCGATACTGCCGCCGCCATCCGACAGCATGGGGAACGGCACGGTCTTGGCCGTGACCATTTTGGACAGTTCCTTGTCCATCCACATTTTGTGGACAAACATGCTGTCCACACTCACGGACAGCACCTGGACACCCAATTTTTCGAATTCTGCATTTTTCTCGGCGACCGCCGAGATTTCCGTGGCTCAGACAAAGGTGAAATCACCGGGATAAAAGCACAGGACCACCCATTTTCCCAGGTAATCCGACAGTTGAATGGTTGTGAAGTCATTGTTGTAATAGGCGGGTGCAGCGAAATCCGGTGCTTTCTGTCCGATCTGAATCATGGCGTATTCCTTTTTTTCTGTAACGGTTTCAGGTGGAGTGGTTTCTTCAGGCGGTTTCTGAATTTTGGCTGAAGGACGTTTGCATCCCACAGCAGGTTTTTCTGCCATATGTACCTCCTTACTTGATTGTTGGACATCAGGACTTCTATATCCGAAGTTGTTAATGTCAAAATCAAGATAGGATAAGATCCTATTTTTTGTCAAATGAAAACGGGCAATCCCTGAAAATTTGTCGCTTCAAATGGCGGGGAATACAAAAATTATGGTGTCAGACGATCTGTTTCAGGTTCCCATCCGCCGCCGAATGCTTTGTAAACAGCCACCAGTCCGACAGCGGACTGACCCATGGACTGGGCCAGCTGGTCCTGAAAAGATGCGAGCTGGCGCTGCATGTCCAGGACGTTCTGAAAATTGACAAGACCTGTGATATACAGGGACTGGGACAGTTCCACCGACTTTTGGGTGGATGCGACGGCCTGGTTCAGCGCGGTCAGTGTGTCGCCTTCATTGATATAGGCGGCCAAAGCGTCTTCGCACTCCCGGAACGCCGTGAGCACGGTTTGTTCATACCGGGCCAGGGCGGCCTTTGTGGCGGCTTGTTCCATCTGAACCCGGCTTTTGATCAACCCGCCGGTGAAGACCGGCCAGGTGAAAGAGGGGCCGATACTGTGTTTTTGCGCGGCAGACGAAAAGAACTCCCCGGAATCCGTGGACACCAGGGAAAACAGGCCGTCCAGGGTCAAAGCCGGGTAAAAATCCGCGTTGGCCACGCCGATTCTGGCGGTCTGGGCCGCCAGCAGACGTTCAGCAGCCCGGATATCCGGGCGGTTGCGCACCAGTTCCGCCGGCAGCATTTCAGGCAGCGCAGACGCCATGGGAATCCATTTCGGGGCCAGCAACTGGTTGAGTTCACCGGGCAGGCGCCCGGTCAGCAGGCTGAGCGCGTTCAAGGCTTCGGTCTGCTGGGTTTTAAGGGCCGGCAGCCGGGCCCTTGTGGAGGCCAGGTTCATTTTCGCCTGGTGCACGTCCAGTTCACCGGTCAACCCGGCATCAAACCGGTCCTGAACCAGTTCCAGGGTTTCTTTCTGAAGGGTCACGTTTTTCTGGGCAAATTCGTACCGCTGCTGGGCCGTGCGCAGCATGATATATTCGGAGGCGACCTGGGCCTGGAGCAGCACCATGAGATTGCGGCGGTCTTGGATGGATGCGTCCCACTCCCCCCGGGCCGCTTCCATGCTCCGGCGGATTTTGTGCCACACATCGATTTCCCAGGACATGACAAAACCGGCCTGGTACATCCAGGTGGGATTCCCGGCAATGGACTGGTTGGCGGGATTGCGGACCCGTTCGGATTCCCGCTCCCGGCTGATGCCGCCCTGGGCGTTGATCATGGGCATCAGTCCGGACCGGGCCACGCCATAGGCGGCGGCATAGCTGTCCAGCCGGGCCGTTGCCGCGGCCAGGTCCCGGTTCTGTTCTTTCACATCCTCCACCAGCCGGGTCAGGTCCGGATCATCAAATACGCGCCACCATTCATCAAACAGGGCGGTGGGCTCGAACGAAGATAGATTGTCTGCCGTTTCCGTGATCTGCCAGGTTTCGGGCAACTGCGGGGAAGGAGACTGATATTCAGGTCCCACAGCCGTGTTGCAGCCTGCCAGAAGCACGGAGATGACAATCAGGCGGCAAAGAATGGAAAGGATTTTCTGTGGAAAAAAGACGGTGTGCTGTTTCATCCAATACCCCGGTTTGATCAATGATTTGCGCGGTCATAAGTTTTTTTGCTCTCAGCTGCATATAGGACAGGCCGTTTGTCTTTGTCAACTTAAAATACCGATTCATGCCCGGGTAAATCATATCTGAAAAAAACATTTTGCTTTTAATACGTTGTTTGTCGTATTTTACATATCCAATGAAAACCAGATGAGAGGTGGAAAGATGATGCCGGATTCGATCACACCGGATGATATCAGAAAAATGATTGAAACCTATGTTCAGGAGTATTCAAAAACACACCAGGTACCGGATTACTGGCGAAAGCCTTTGGCCGCCTTTGCAAAGGCGGATGACCGGTTTGAGGTTCTGCCGGAAATTGCGGCCCCGGATCATGCCTTTCCTGAAGAACTGCTGCCCGGCGGCCGTAGTGTGATCGTGTTTTTTGTGCCGTTCAACAAAGCCCTGGCCAAAGAAAACCATGACGGCGACAGGCCGTGCCGGAACTGGGGCCTGGCTTATCAGACCACCAATACGTTGATCAACCGCTTATGTGAACGTCTCCAGCAGTTTCTGGAGGACCGGGGATATGCCTGTGCCTTGGTGCCTGCCACCCATAATTTTGACCATGAAAAACTGATGGCGCGCTGGTCCCACAAACACCTGGGATATCTTGCCGGGCTGGGACGGTTCGGGGTGAACGCCCAGCTCATTACCCCGGCCGGGTGTACCGGGCGCCTGGGAAGCCTGGTCACGGATGCAGATCTCGGCGACAGCCCGGTGGTGCAAGACAAGGAACTCTGCCTGCATAAAAACGGGCAGGCGTGTCTCATGTGCGTGAATCGCTGTCCCGTGGGGGCCGTGTCCCCGGAAACCGGCATTGACCGGAAAAAATGCTGGGAACGGCTCAAAGAGAACCTGGCCGTCCTGGATACGTTCAAAGACATGGATCCTTCCACCCATGTGTGCGCCAAATGTCAGGTGCTGCTTCCCTGCAGCCTCAAAGCCCCGTCTGTTTCCGGTGCAAAGGTTGGCAGATCCGATGTCCGGGGGATCCCAGCGGGTACCGGACTCTGATCTGTTCTATGTCACTGCCTGAACGGCTGCGGACAGGGGTCATGAAACGCGTTGCATGACCTGCCGGATCTCCTGCATCCGTTTTCCGATATCCCGGGCGCTGATAATCTCTGTGACCAGGCACACGGTTTTCGCGCCTTTGGACACCACGTCAGCCAGGTTGTGCCGTTTGATCCCGCCGATAGCCACAAACGGAATGTCTAAATTTGCTGAAACATATTCCAGGTATTCAAGACCCACGGCTTCGCATACATCTTCTTTGGTTTGGGTGGCAAACAAGGGCCCCACCCCGATGTAATCGGCCCCGTCCGCCATCGCCTGTGCCGCCTGGGCCGGGGAATGGGTGGAGCAGCCCACCAAAAGCCGTGGCGCCAGCTGCTTCACCGCCCTCACGGGGAGATCGGTCTGTCCCATGTGGACCCCGTCCGCGCCGATGATCATGGCAATATCCAGAAAATCGTTGATGATAAACGGCACATGGGCATCTGCCGTGATCTTCCGGATTTTTTCACATTCTTCCAGCATGGTTTTCCGGTCTTTTGTTCCGGGTTTTTCCCGGTACTGAAGGATATCGATGCCGGTGTCCACCAGCTGCTCTGCCATGGTCACATTGGACCGGCCCAAAGAAAAAGCCTCTCCCAGGATGCCGTAAATACCTTTGGGGAAAATGGTTTGTTTCAATTTTAAAACGATCTGGGCCATTCGGGCCGCGATCATGGCAATCTTGGGCGGAAACAGCAGGGCATGGGCGATATCCGTGGAAAAGTCCCCCACAATATGGCAGTTGCCCATGGTCCGGACAGCAATGCCGTCCATGTCCTGTCCGGCTATACCCGAGGCTGATACCACGGGAATTCCCGCATCCGCCAGTGCTTCCATCAACTGTTTTTTGGTACCCGGATCATCCAGCCCTTCCACCACCCCATCGCAGTCCGAGAAGATCCGGGCCATGTTGTCCGGTCCCAGCCTGAGGTTCAGGGTTTCCACGCGAATGGCCGGATGGATGTTTTGCAGATTCTGTTTCAGGCTGTCCACTTTGGGGCAGCCCACCTGATCCATTGAGTAAAACTGGCGGTTCAGATTGTCCGGGACCACCCCATCAAAATCCACCACCTTCAGATGCGGCATTCCGGCCTGGGCCAGGTGCCGGGCCACATTGGAGCCGATGCCGCCAACGCCTGCAATACCGATTTTCATTTTAAAAGATCTCCCAGTCTTTAAACACGGGCTGATACCCGCTGTGTCGGATCATGGCTGCCACCTCATTCACGGACCTTGTATCCGTTACTTCAAACTGCACGGTGGTGCCGGTGGTATGTACATGGTATCCCCCCACATCCGTTCTGGAGCCGGCCGAATACCGGGTAACCCCCAAATGGATGAGCTGATCCCTGAAAGCCGCGGATTCCCGGGTGGAAAGGGTGATCCCCAGGCGGGGCATAAACAGCCGCCAGGCCAGAAGCGTCTGAACAAACTGCCGGTCCGATAAAAGATGTCTCGGTGAAATGGCGCCCCCGGCCCGGGTCATCCGGGGCAAAGACAGGGAAATTTCCACATGGGGATACGTCTGTTCCAGGTACCGGGCATGAAGCCCGGCCATAAACGCTTCGGATGCCGGATCTCCCAGCCCGAACAAGGGACCGATGTTCACGGCCCTGAAACCGGCGGCAGCCCCGCGTTCCGGGGTGAGCAGACGAAACGTGTAATCGGATTTAGGGCCTTTGGGGTGGACGGCTTTGTAAATGGATTTGTCATAGACTTCCTGGTACACGGTCAGAGAATCCGCCCCCGCCTGTTTCAACCCCCGGTACTCGGTTTCCGTCATGGGGTATATTTCCAGGGCAATGGAGGAAAAATACCGGGTCATGATCCGGCACATGTCTTCCAGATAGGACAAAGGTGTTTTCTTTGGGGCTTCGCCCGTGAGGATCAGGATATGGCGGATGCCGGTGTCGGCAATGGCTCTGGCTTCTCTGTCGATTTGTTCCAGGGTCAGCCGGGTTCGGGGGAAACGGGTGTTGGCATTGAATCCGCAATAGGTGCAGTGATTACAGCAGAAGTCTGAAATATACATGGGCGCATACAGGCTGATGGTTTTGCCGAAATGCTGACAGGTCAGATTTTTTGCGATCTGTGCCATGGGTTCCAGAAAGTCCTGGGCCGCCGGTGAAAGCAAAGTGAGCAGATCCCGGGTATCCAGCGGGGCCTGGCTGCCGGCCCGGTCTAAAACGTTTCGGACCTCGCTTGCGTGTACGGAATGGAAACAGGCTGAAAAATCAAAGGATTGATACGCGTCAGCCAGTGTGGAAAAAGACATGGGTTTACTCCTGTAGAAATCCGGTTAAAGGAGACGATGCCCGGGCCCGGCGGCTGGAACCGGCCATGCCGGCCTGATATGCCATCCGTCCGGCAGTGACGGCCAAAGAAAAGGCCTTGCCCGCCTGGACCGGGTCCCGGGCCGTGGCAATGGCCGTATTGACCAGAACGGCATCCGTCCCCATTTCCATGGCTTCGGCCGCCTGGGAAGGCCGGCCGATCCCGGCATCCACGATTACCGGAAGCCGGCTGGTGTCGATGATTCGCTGGATCATGGGTTTCATTTCCAGGCCCCGGTTGGAACCGATGGGAGATCCCAGCGGCATGACCGCGGCGGCCCCTGCATCATAGAGCTGCCGGGAAATGGTGATGTCCGGCATCACATAAGGCAGAACGATGAAATCGTCTTTGGCCAGAATTTCGGCGGCTTTCAATGTTTCATGATTGTCGGGCAGCAGATACTGCATGTCCGTGATCACCTCGATTTTGATGAAATCCCCGCATCCGGCCTCCCGGGCGATGCGGGCGATGCGCACGGCTTCTTCAGCCGTTCTGGCCCCGGATGTGTTGGGCAGCAGGGTCACATGATCCGGAATATGGGTCAGGATATTGTCCTGAGGGGATGCCTGAAGATCCACCCGGCGCAGGGCCACGGTAATGATTTCAGATCCGCTGGCCGAAAGCATGGGTCTGATCTGTTCGTTGGATGCAAATTTCCCTGTGCCCGTGAGCAGCCGGCTGGTAAAATTTCGGTGGCCCAGTGTCAGTGTATCCGCCATTTTCATCCCCCTCCCACAAATGATAAAAGTTCAATGGTATCCCCTTCTTTCAGCCGGGTTTCAGCCCAGGACGTCTGCCGGACCAGGGTATGATTGTGCTCGATGACCAGTGATGACGGATCCAGGTTTCGGGCTTTCACAAGGGCGAGAAGATCTAATGCCTGGGTGTGCGTCTCATCGCCGTTTAATCTGATTTTCATTCAACCTCCACAGTGTTTAAGTCCATAGGTTCACCTGAGGGAGGAAAAATGAAACGGGAATGCGGAGAAGAAAAGAAACCATTACTGGTGTGTTTGCACTGTCCCTACGCCGGTATTACCCGTATCAGGTTCCAAGGGTTGAAGCAGATGCTTCTCTCAGCCGGTGGCGGCACCCCCAGTGAACTGCGGGAAAATATAGCCCAATTTCCGACGGGTGTCAAAGGCATGAAAAAATTTTTATTGACAGGCCATTGTCTCAAGGTCTATGAATAATAGTAATAAATGAGAAAAAAGGCTGATTGGGTTTAATCATTCACCGGAGGCCTCATGAAAAAATCTCTTATTACAGCGCTTTTGGTCGGGATCGGAATCATTGTCGCATTCCCTTTATTCAGCATGACGTATTACACCATGGTGCGTACTTCCACGCCTGAATTCTGTGCCTCATGTCATGAGATCAAACCGGCCGTGGTGGCCTGGCGATCTTCCACTCACACCAATAACGCGTCAGGGGTGGTCGTTGACTGCATGGACTGCCATTTACCGGCGCCTCAGGATACGTTTGATTTTTTCTTTGCCAAAACCTACCATGGCCTGAAAGATGTTGTCGTGCATTTTTCCGGCAAAGAATATGATCGCAACGCGGTGCGCGAATTGGCTTATGAGGCGTTCAATAACCGCGAATGTGAAAAATGTCATCGAAATTTACTGCATATGCCCACCCGGCGGGGGGCCATGCTGGCACACCGGTCCGTGGTGTATGCGAAACCCGGGTATGAAAAAAAATGTATTGACTGCCATTATGACCTGGTGCATTCGGACAGAGGCCGGGTCATGTTTCGTCAAACCCGGCAGGTTCCCTACCAGGCCAAGGGATTGCGACAATTGTGAACAATTGATGAAACCTTAAATTTTTCAAGGGTCACTTAAAAGAAAGGAGCATAGCTTATGAATCGACTGAAGGTCTATTTTTCACTGGTGTCGCTGACAACGGCCTTGATGTGGACCGGTTTTGTCGCGATTGCACCTGCCCAGCCCAATTATGCCAAAGTCAAGGAATACCGGATTGAGCGCAGCGTGCCGCCCGAAGCCCAGGCCTGCATCGAATGTCACCGGGAGACCACCCCGGGGATATTTGCCGACTGGGCCAAAAGCCGGCACGCCAATGCCAACATCACCTGCCTTGACTGTCACCTGGTGCAACCCGGCGATCAGGATATCGCCCAGGACCATGTCAAATATTATGGCCGCTCTGATCTGCCCTGGGGAGAAGATAAATACAAAATGGATATTGCATCCATTGTCACGCCCAAAGACTGCTCCCGGTGCCACCCGGATGAAGCCATGCAGTACAGCAAGTCAAAGCATGCCAATACCATTGAAATCATGTGGAAAATCGATCCCTGGCTCAATGACGGCATGAACTCGGATAATGAGCGCAAGACGGGCTGTTTCAACTGCCACGGGACAGTGATTGAGATCGATGACAACGGCAAAATCGACCCGGCCACCTGGCCCAATGCCGGGGTGGGACGTCTGAATCTGGACGGCAGTAAAGGATCATGTACGTCGTGTCATACCCGCCACCGGTTTTCACTGGCGGAAGCCCGCCGGCCCGAAGCCTGTGACCAGTGCCATCTGGGGCCGGATCATCCCCAGATCGAAATTTATGAAGAATCCAAACACGGCACCATCTACCATGCGTATCAGGATGAATATAATTTTGATGCGGCCGGCGGTACCTGGACCCCGGGTCTGGACTACCGGGCCCCCACCTGTGCCGGGTGTCATATGAGCGGCAGTGGTGAGGTTTTGACCACCCATGATGTCACGGAAAGACTGTCATGGGAAACCCAGGCCCCGCTGACGGTCCGCCCCCAGGATTTCAAACCGTTTCCGGCCGCAACCGACTGGCAGACAGAACGTGACAAAATGAAAAACGTCTGCAGCGCCTGCCATGGGGATTCCTGGATCAATGATTTTTATGACGGGTTTGACAGGGCCGTGGAAGAATACAATGAAGTGTATTACAAACCGGCCAAGGCAAAACTGGATGTGCTTTACGAAAAAGGATTGCTGGACAAAACGAAATTTTTTGATGAACAGCTGGAACTCGATTTCTATGAACTCTGGCACCATGAAGGCCGCAGGGCCCGGATGGGCGCCATGATGATGGCCCCGGACTATGCGTGGTGGCACGGGTTTTATGAATGCAAATTTCAGTTCACCAATTTCATGAAAGAAGCCGACCATTTAATTGAAACCAATGAAAAAGCGCACATTGCCAGGGAATTTCCAAACGCCACGGGAGATCCGACCAAACCTGAGAAAATTTTCAAATAAGCGTCAATATCCATAAACCAAAGCCGCCGTTCAATCGATTTTGAACGGCGGCTTTGGCATTTTTCAGTTCAATAAATGTGAGATATTTTTTCTGTATTTTTTTTATGCGGTCATCCGTCTTATCGTTTGTATTCGGTCGGGGTCAATGATATTATCATAAAAAATTCAGCACATATAAGAGAGGTAGACCCAATGTCCAAATCAGAAGATGCAAAAAAAGCGGTAAAGAAAAAACCACAAAAAACAGCGAAAGAAAAAAAGCAGGAAAAACAGGAAAAAAAGAGGAACCGATAACCTGGCAGCAGTTTGTCTTAGCTTCCCTGAACCATACTGAAAGGCAGAGTGATCATACCTGCCTCACGCGTCTGGGTGGCGTGAGATACCGCTTGCATCCAGCAACAGCATTCCGGCTTTCGGCACGATCCGATGATCAGCCCACCATTTCCGGCGCAACGGTTTTGAATTTTTCCTTTGGCGCACCACATACCGGGCATTTTTTGGGTGCTTTTTTATCCGTTACATAGCCGCATACCTGGCAGACCTGATAGGCATTCACATCTTTTTTCATGGACTGGAAAATGGCGCGCTCATACAACTTGGCGTGATATTCTTCCGCATCCCGGGCCTGGGAAAACACGATTGCCGCAGCATTTTCACCGTCATCTTCCGCGTCTTTCAGAAAATCCGGATATTCATTTGTGCTGATGGACTTTTCCCGTTCAAAAGAAGCTTCCAGGTTGGTGTCCGTATCTTTGACAATCATATCTTTCAATAAATTAAGATTGCGCGTGGCATGCACCCGTTCCGCCTCGGCAATGGCACGAAACAAAAGTGCTATCTGCTGGTTTCCCTCTTCCGCTGCCTTGTCAGCATAGGCCAGCAGCCGGAAATAAGCTTTGGCTTCCCCTACAAATGCGGTTTGAACATTTTTTTGCGTTTTTTCTTTCATCTGTTATCCTTTGTTTTTTTATTCCTTCACCCAATGTCATTTAAAATTTCTTGCAAAATAAGTCAAGATTCAGGTTAAAATCAATGCCAAAAGGAAGCGTTGACACAAAGTGTCTTCGTATTGTAAACATAATAATGTTTTGGGCACTTGGATTGGGTCTTTTTTTAGAGACGTGTTTCCTGCCTGAAGTGTATCTTTTACTTGGAGGTAAGATTGTGATTAAAGAAGGAATCCTAAAAGAGATGTCCAGTTTATGCACCATCGCCGTCGTCACTCTGTGGATCGCAGTTTTTTTTGCCGGGCCGGTTTTCGCCGGACAGAAGCCTTCGGTGGATTCCTGCAATGAGATGGGCCTGCTCGATGTTACATGCACCGTTTGCAAGACCGGAGAGAAACTGGGGCTAATTACAGTGAAGGCTGAGTATGATCCGGATTACGGAGATTGCGGCCGGAGGTATCGCGAGGCACGCCAGAAGTGCGCGGAATTCTATGGACGCGAACTTTCTGAAACAGGGTGCAAATGGAGCCATTCCATGGGAGGGACGACATACAGAGGCTGGTATCCTGACTATTGTAACCACTAGTTATTGTGTCCTGATAAAGAGATTGAACCCGTCAGACAGGATTTTTTGCTGTTTTATGTTGGGTTCTTTTGCCGGATAAAGCCTTTTTGAAATACAGCCGCCTTGATGAGGAAAACAATTACTGCCAAAATCCAGAGCCAAGCATCTCCTATCCATGAATATGGTGTTCTCTGCTCAGGACAATATAGTTTTGCCTGCCTTGCTGTCCGTTCATTCATGGGAGTCAATGATTGAGCAAGTATCTCCCCTGTCGCAGCGATATGTGCCCCAAAACCGGAATTTGTACAGCGCACCAGTGGCCTGCGCTGCTCTACTGCCCGAAAGAGACTCAGAGCCAGATGAAATTCAGCCGCTTTGGCCGAGTCAAACCAGGCATCATTTGAGACATTGATCAACGCCTGGGCACCTGAAGCGACTCCCTGGGCGGCAAGTCCTGGAAATCCGCCTTCATAGCAGATTAAGGGCTGGATTTGTTTTCCTCCTGGCAAATCAATGAGAGACGGGCCATTGCCCGGGGAAAATTCCAGTTTTCGGCCCAGATAAGTTTTAAGCCAGGGAAAAAGGTCCTGAAAAGGTGTTCGTTCTCCAAAAGGTACCAGCTTGACTTTTCGATAGGCCAATCTGCAGGTATCTTGTCCAACCAGCCACAGGGCGTTGTATTTTTTGTCTATCTTTCGGCTTTTCTGTGTATGTCGCCCGGTTCCGTTCAATTGTTCGCCTGTGGTGTCAATCCAGGGATTGTTTCCATAATCAAACTCATTACAAGACAAAAGAATAGGGGCTTCAATTTTTACAGAGGCTGCGGCTACCCCCTGCATTTGAAAATCCTCACAAGCACAATTGATAGATTTAGGCACCTCCGGCCAGAGAACCAGGTCTGTGTCTGGCAATTCTTCTGCCGCTTGCCGGGTGGCCTTGACCAGCGCCCCGGTGGGTCCGGCAAAAGGTCCATCAAGAGCAATGCCCTCATAGCCTTTTATGGGGATATTGGGCTGAATGGAGGTAATGTTTATGAATTCAGCGGATGAGGCGTCTTCGGCAAGAGTATGGAAGTGATTAATCCGGTGCTGACCATAGATGAATATTCCAGCCAGCAGGACTAAAAGAAAAACACAAACCGGCAGAATTTTTTCCTGCCGGTAGAGCCGAACCAGAATATCCGCAAGCAGCCAGTTACAGAGCAGCAAAAAGAAATGAACCAGATGCACGCCACCCAGATCCGCAGTTTGGATGGCTATTGGCCAGGAATAAAGGGCATGGGCTAGGGAACCCGGAAAAATTTCAGTAAGAAGATATACCAGAAAAGTCAGCAACGAGGCGCAAAAAAAGGGGCCGGTTTTCAGCTTTTTATTGTTGACCCAGCCGCATAAAAGACCAAACAGCGCATAAGGCAGGGCCTGATACAGACATAAAAAAAACAGACCTGCCAAGGCTGCCTTAACAGACCAGTCCAGCATGTTCATCAGGCCGTTTATCGTCCACCAGGTGGAAACCAGCCAGGCGGAAAAACCGAAAATCAGCCCCAGAAGCAAGCCTTGGATAGGTCTTACATTACGTAAACCCAAAGCCAGGGGGACTAAAGAGACAAAGGCAAGCAAAGGATAGTCTGCGGAAGGAAGGCAGCAGCTAACCAACAAGGTGGAAAACAGGATCGAGATTAATCGCAACCAAGACGATTTTAACGTGCCGGCAATTCCTGGCAATTCGATGGGATCACTCGTCCCTTACCATTGTGCACAGGGGCAGTTGTTCCGGGGAGAATAGTTCTTCCAATCGGTCAAGCCGATCCTGTACTGCCACTTCATGCCGACGTCATTTAACGGAATCCCGTAAGCGTTGGAGCACCGGCTGCGGGCCTGGTCTTTGCTCGGCAGGCAATCCTTGTTCCAGTCGTCGTATGCTGCCTGCACGTTGATCTTTCCCAGGTACTCGCCGGTTGCGCAGTTGAAGCATTGCACGTCGATCATTCCAAGATCTATGCATGACTCAGCCGACGGATTGCTCTGGGCATTAGACGGATGAGCTGAAAGAATCATGATGGCTGAAAATATTCCGACAATGAAAACCCTTTTACACATGTGATGCATGATCCTTCCTCTTTCTTTCATCTTTTACTCCATTATACTTTCTCTTATATAAGCTCACCATTTTTTATTTATATCAGATTAAAATTTAAGACAAGAAAAAATCATTACCATTCATCAAAAATTGGAACTATGGAGTCTGTCTCATCTTTTTCGAGTCATGCCTTGACATGGTGTAGACGGGATAGTACATCCTGATACAAAAAAGCAGCAAGACAAGGTTAACCGAAAAGTTTCTGTGGCTGAAAAATACACGGAATGGGTTTTCGGTCGGTGATATGAGAATGAGTTTATGAGAAAAAACCCCTATGGTTCGCAGATGCGCATGGTCTTTGTTGTGGTTGTATCAGTCCTTTTCTTTATGACCGGTCATGCCCTGGCTGGTGGAAAGCTGTCTTCCCTGGAAGAAGAGGCCGCAGGTGCCGCTCCCATGGAAATGACCCTGGCCGAAGCGGTCAACGTGGCACTCAGGTCCAACCGGACCATCAAAAGCGCTTTTTTGACCCGGGTGGTCCAGAAATTCGATCTGGCCGTGGCCCGGGACAAGTTCAATCCGGATGTGAACCTGAATGCCACAGCCGGATATTCCGGTTCACAAGCCCAGATATCGGACCCGAGCACCAGTGAATCATCGTCGAACCTGAGCCTGACCACTACGGCCACGGCCTCCAAGCGTATTGAGACCGGCGGAACATTCACCTTTTCCTGGAGCCGCGCAGACGAACTCTCTAACAGCAGCGGATCCGCCGAGAACCGTTCTGCCGCGAACAACTGGACCGTCAATTTTTCCCACCCCCTGCTCAAGGGCGCCGGGGTGGCAGTGAACACCGCATCGGTCACCTTGGCTGAATTAAGCGAACAATCCAATCTCCTCAGCCACAGGGATACCATCATTTCCACGGTCAACAGCACCATCCAGGCGTTCCGATCCTATGCCAGAAGTGTGCGATCCTTAGATATCAGCAGCGCTTCCCTGGAACGATCCAGGGCCAACCTGGAAATGAACCGGCTGCTTATTTCCCTGGGCCGGATGCCGGCCAATGAAATTATCCAGAGTGAATCCGATGTATCCAACCAGGAGTTCTCCCATGAGGTGGCCCTGAACAGCATGGCCAATGCGAGAATTTCCCTGCTCAAAGTGCTGGACCTACCTCAGGACACCCAGATTCTGCCAGTGGAAGAGACCGACATGTCACCGGTCCACCCGGACCTTGACGACTGCCTGGCCCTGGCCTTTGCCAATCGATCGGATTATTTGAATGCGAAAATGGCTGTTGACCGGGCCCGAATAAACCTGGTCCTGGCCCGGGACAATAAGAAATGGGCACTTGACCTGGTTTCGGGATATACATACAGGGATAACTACCACCGGATATCAGCCGATATGGACAACCATGCCTGGCAGGTAGGCCTTAATCTCCAGATTCCCCTGTACGGAGATATGACACGGGAACAGACCCTGCTTTCGGCTGAAACCTCCCTGAAACAAACGCAAATCCATCTTGAGGAGATCCGCCAGAATATCGCCCTGGAGGTCAGGGACGCGGTCCGTGAAGTGGAAACCCGGCTCAAACAGGTGGGTATGGCAGAGCGCTCCAGGAAACTGGCTGAAAAAAAACTGGCCGTGGAAAAGGAGAAGCTGACCCTGGGAAGGACCACCAACTTTCAGCTGGTTTCCTTTCAAAATGATCTTGTGGACAGGCAGAATGCGGAACTCAACGCCAGGGTCGACTACCTGAACGCACTCACGGCCCTGGATACCATCCTGAGCACCACCCTGAAAACCTGGCGGATCGATTATAACAAGGAATATGACCGATGGCCCGGAAAATAGCCTTTTATCAGCAGATTGTCGAGAGCATGGATGAAGGGGTCATGGCCCTGGACACCCAGGGGGAGGTCATCCTGTTCAACGATGCAGCAGCCAGGATTCTGGACATGGACCCTGAATCGGTCCGGGGCAGGCCCTTTGGCCAGGTCTTTATGATGGATATGGAGGGAAACGACCTCTTTTGTGATACCATTCTCAATGCCGTTTACAAATCTGGCGTGGGCCTGACCGATACCATGGAATTCACCCGCAAGGACGGGGATGTCCGGGTGATCTCCATGTCCACCTCCTATCTCAAAACCCTGGCCGGTGCGGACGGGAAGGGCAAGGATGAGGCGGGGACCGACCAAGGAGGCGATGGGGTGGTGGTCGTACTTAACGATATCACGGAGATCAGCCGAAGCCGGGAAAAGGAAAAGGCCCTGAATCACGAGCTTTCTGCGGCATTTCTCCAGATGGAGGAGAGTAAGAGACGTCTTGAAAGGGCCTTGAAAAAGGTGAAATGGATCCGGTTCTTCATTGTCTTTGCTGTGGTGGTGGGGTTGTCCGGAACGGCCGGTTTTCTCTGGTTTAATGGGGATCTGTCTTCTGCTCTTTTCTCAAGCGAAACCGCTGGTCCACATGTGCCCGGCCAGGGTATGGTTACGGCAACGGTGACGAAACAGCCTCTGACAGCCGCTATCTCCCTGTCGGGATCCGTCGCCCCTCTGGAAGAGATCAATGTTGTGGCGCCTTTTGAAGGAAAGATCAAGGGAAAATATTTTATTTATGACCAAAAGGTGGAAAAAGGCGCCCCCCTGGTCCTCATGGACACCACCAGGCTGGAAGTGGAGCTGAGGCAGGCCAAATCCTCTTATATCAAGGCTGAGCAGAGTTTCAAGCAGGTTTTGGACTGGGAAAAAAGTGTTGAAGTTTCTAATGCCAAACGAAATTTTACCAAAACCAGGATCAGCCTGGATGCTTCCCGCCGTAAGCTTGAGGAGAGTCGACTTCTCTTTGAAAAAGGCATCATCGCAGGGTCTGAACTCAAGTCGGCTGAATCGGATTTCACCAACCAGCAGATGGATCTCAAGGCTTCTGAAGAATCTCTGGCCAGTGTCCTGGACAAGGGAAGCAAAGAAAACGTGGACATTGCCCGGATGGAACTGGCCAATGCCCGGGTCAACCTGGAAGAGATTCAGGAAAAGCTGTCCAGGTCAAGGGTGGATGCCCCGGTATCCGGTATCATTCTCAAACCCGCCCGGCAGAACAGCGGCAAAGGCAGTGGTGGCAGCAAGACTCTGGAACCCGGGCTATCCGTCAGTCAGGGGGAAGTCCTGCTGACCGTGGGCAATCTGGACGGGCTGTCAGTCAAATCCAAGGTGGACGAGATCGATATCGGTAAAATCCAGTTCGGCCAGAAGGTCCGGGTGGCCGGGGATGCCTTTGCCGGCATTCCCTTGACCGGCCGTGTTCGACATATCTCGTCCAATGCCGTATCCACGGGGAATGAAGGGCCCATGTTTGATGTGGACGTGGCCATTGAAAACCTGACTTCGGCGCACCGCGAAAAAATTCGTCTGGGGATGTCCACCAACCTTGAAATCATGGTCTATGACAATCCAGAAGCCCTGGTTCTGCCCCTGGCCGCCGTCGAGGTTCGGGGCACCAGGAAATTCGTCAAGGTTTTGGAGGCAGGGGATTTGCTGGAGAGGGAGATCGTTACCGGATTGACCACTTTGGATGCCGTGGAGGTGGTCCAGGGCCTGGTCCAGGGAGATCTCGTCTATTATCAGCCCTTGATGGGCGGTCCCTCGAGATCTCACGGGGAGCTTTTGCGCAATTGATAAAAGGCTGTCCCGCCATAATTCGGGCTCAATCCCAAAACTGATAAGGAGTCAGTCAGAAAAAGCCTTATGATTGAATTAAGGGATATCCATAAATCTTACCAGATGGGGCCCGTGTCCGTGGAAGTTCTCAAAGGTGTTAACCTGAGCATCCGGTCCGGGGAGCTGCTTTCCATCGTGGGTCAGTCCGGATGCGGCAAATCCACCCTGATGAATATCATCGGACTGCTGGACAGTCCCAGCGCAGGCACCTATATCCTCGACGGTCAGCCTGTGGCTGAAATGAATGACAAGTCGCTGTCCGAGATCCGAAACAGGAAAATTGGCTTTGTTTTCCAGCAATTCAACCTGCTTTCCAAGCTGACGGCCCTCCAGAATGTGGCCCTGCCTCTGGTTTACCGGGGAAGCCCTGAGCGGGAGCGGATCCGGGCGGCACGAAAGGTCCTGGAAAAGGTGGGTATGCTGGACAGGGAACATCACAGGCCCACTGAGCTTTCCGGGGGTCAGCAGCAGCGGGTGGCCATTGCCAGGGCTTTGGTGGGTACGCCGTCCATCATCCTGGCGGACGAGCCCACCGGCGCCCTGGACCAGCAGGTGGGTCAGGAGATTATGGATCTTTTTGTCCGGCTCAACCAGGATGAGGCCATCACCATATTTGTTATCACCCATGACATGTCCATTGCCCGGCAGTGCAAGGGGTATGTCAGAATGCAGGACGGCATCATCCATGATCCTCAAGCCCAACATCATTGAAGCGGTTAACAGCCTGGTCAGTGCCAAACAGCGATCTATTCTTGCCCTGATCGGCATTGTGGTCGGTATCGGCTCGGTCATTGCCATGGTTTCGGTGGGCACCATTGTCCAGCAGGAAGCGCTGCGGCATTTCATGGAGATGGGGACGGACGTGATTACCATCTCCGAGTCCTTTTCCAGGGGCGGCCAGAGCGTCGGGAGAAAGAAAATACTGACTCTTGAAGTGGTTCAAGGGATTCCGGAAGTTTGCCCGGGGATTCGTCAGGTCGCTCCTTATTCCTCAGCCTATGAAACCCTTAAATTCCAGGGCAAAAAAGAAACACTGCCCGCACTGGGGGTAACGTCGGCTTTTATGGAAATTAATAAGCTCAAGATGAAAGAGGGGCGGTTTATCCACGACCTGGACCGGCACATGTTCTTTTGTGTGATCGGCACTAAAGTTGAAAAGATGCTCAAGTCCCAGGGTGTCAGGCAATTGTTGGGGACACGGATTTTGTACAAGGAAAAATATCTTTCCATCATCGGAGTGGTGGAGGAGGTTCCCATGGGCGGGATGCGTCCTTATGAGATCAACGAAGGGATACTAATGCCGATCTCTACACTCCAGCGCCTGTTCCGGGATGCCGAGATCAAGAATATCATCGGACGGACCCATGGAAATCTGCCCCATGATGTCATTGAAGGCCAGATCAAATCCTACTTTAACAGGCATGACAGCATCCCTGTGGATGTCCGCAGCGCAGAGGAACTGATCAATCAGATGCAGAAGCAGATGCGGCTTTTTACGTTGCTTCTCGGTACCATCGGCAGTATTTCTCTGGTGGTGGGCGGCATCGGGGTTATGAACGTGATGCTGGTGTCGGTCACGGAGCGGACCCGGGAGATCGGTATCCGGCGGGCCCTTGGTGCCAGGCAGGAAGATATCCTTTTCCAGTTCCTCATCGAATCGGTGCTGCTCTGCGTTATCGGTGGCTTTGTGGGAGTGGGTATCGGGGTCGGCGCTTCGTGGATCATCTCCTATTACGCGAACTGGCAGTTTTCTGTATGCTATGAAGCCATGATTTTGGGCGTCGGCGTGGCTGTCGGGGTCGGAGTATTCTTCGGAATCTATCCGGCCCGCCAGGCTGCCCGCCTCAGTCCGATTTTAGCCCTGAGATCAGACTGATCAGCAGGGGCATATTCACAGAACGCATTGTATCGTAAGGCTTGTGCTTTCACACATACCTGACTTATGGATTACTTCCAGCTGCCAGAAAAACCGTCCGGGCGGGCATCGATCTGCACCTTGCCCCTGGTGCATTCAAAAGGAATCTGTTTTACCTGAAAGCCCTCTTTTTCAGAAGTGAGTTCGGCTTTTTTCAGAAACATCACATGGACCGGGAAAGTCTGTTGGCTGCTCAAACCCTCCTGGTTTTGGTAGTATACCGTGACTTGAACGAATGAGAAAGGCTGCTCCAAGCCCTCGATACTCACACTGGCTTTGTGCACTGCCGGGCGCAACAAATGATGAAAGCCTTCAGCCGTCAGGTTTTAGCATAAAATTTCATATAAACATATTGGCACCAGAAACCAACCAAACCAGATTGTCATATGCAGAAAGCAACAGTTCAGTTGTCTTTCTGGTTGGTTGTCCTGCAGCCTTTCCGGCAATCTTCAATTTTTACAGGGTCAATCAATACTTGCCCGCATCCCCATACGCATAATTCAAGCGCTTTGTCCCGGTCTCTTCCTCTTTGGATACGATATTGGAGGTAGCCATTACACCCCACCTTCTCCTGATAGGGCAGGGAAGAACAAAAGGTCTGGAACAAGACGTCCCTGAATGGTCCTCCCGCCTGACTCATGCCGGTAATCAGAAAAACAGAAAGAAGGACCCCGAATACCAGCGCATATTTTATTCTTTTATTGCACAAGATGCCTACCTCCTTTTCAACAGCATTAAATTGGTGAGAAATTGATTTTTATAGTTCAGTTATAAAGGCTTGCTGGAAAACACTAAAAGCCCTGATTCTATAGATGGTGATCCCACCGGGATTCGAACCCGGGTTACCGGCGTGAGAGGCCGGCGTCCTAACCACTAGACGATGGGACCACTGTTGAAAAAATTATTCCTATACCGGAACGGGGAAAAAGTCAACGAAATTTATGCGGTAAACGACTTTTTCCGGCCCTTTCGATAGCCGAAAATCAGATAGATGAGCCATCCGATCAATGGGATCAGTGCGATAAAATGCCACAGGATTTTGATTTTCGGGGAACCGAAATCTTTTTTTATAATATCCACTAAAGCCAGCATGGTCAGGCCTAAAGAGATGCCGAAAATCAACAGGATAATCAGAATGATGTTGTTCATGGGTATATTTTTCAGCCTTCCTTGAGCCGGTCCGATATTTTCATCAGGGTGTCCACATAATAGTTGCTGTGGTTATAGCGAAACAGGACTTCGTGCTGGCGCTGCCGGGAGATGCCGGGGTCCCATCCATGATGTTTGAGATAATTGGCCACGGAAAATATGGCATCACTGTGATCAAACAGATCGATGCTGTCGTCATTGTTGCCGTCTTTTGCCAGAGTCAGGGCATTGGAGGGCATGAATTGGGGGATCCCCATGGCACCGGCGTAAGAGCCCCGAATGGTTTTAGGGTCAACGCCTTCGCGGTCCGTGTATCGGATCAGGGCTTTGAGTTCTTCATATCCCCACTTGGCGCGCAGGGTCACTTTTTTCAGAAAAGTGTCTTTTTCCGGTTTTTTCTGATCCGGGATGGCATTCCAGATGCGTTCCCGCAGGGTCTCATCAGTCAGAGATGCCATGGTGGCCAGGGTATTGATGACCGTCTGGTTGCCCAGGTAGTTGCCCAAACGGGTTTCCACCAGCAGAATGGCGGTGATCACGGTTTTGTCCACACCATATATTTCCTGGGCCTGGTCCAGGGCTTTTTTGTGATCCGCCATGTATTGAAATGCGTTGGCAATGGAATCTTTGGACAGGAACTGGTCATAATTCAAGCTGGATTCGGAATGGACGAAAAACATGGAAACCCCGGCAGGTGAGAATGAAACCGTGTCTTTTGTCAGAATGTTTTGAATTTTTTCCGGGGCAAATCCATCCTTGATCAGCCGCTGCTTCAGCGCATCAAATTCATTGCCCGCGGCAGGCTGCTGGGCAATGACGCAGGGAGCCAGACAGAACAGAACAAGCATGAAAAAGAAACATCTCGTAACATGTGCGCGGATATCAGGCAGAATTTCCATATAACGGCAATGCCCCTTTGAATAATTTCATTAAAATGTTTCTCTTATATCGTATTTTTCAGGGGATTGCATTAAAAAAAATGCCGGAAATGATCGGGCACCAAAAGATAAGGACAAAAGGGGTATCATTGCCTGAATGATACCCCTTTTGTCAAAGAAACGTCTAAATATCGAAATACAGATAGAACTCGTGGGGATGGGGCCGGCTGATCACCGGTTTGACCTCGTTGTTCATTTTATAGTCGATCCAGTGTTCAATCACATCTTTGGTGAACACATCGCCTTTGAGCAGATATTCATGATCCTGTTTGAGTGCCTCAAGTGCTTCTTCCAGAGAACCGGGCGCAGATTCCATCTGTGCCAGTTCCTCGGGCGGCAGGTCATAGATGTTTTTATCCATGGGATCGCCCGGATCCAGTTTGTTCTGAATGCCGTCGATCATGGCCATGGCAATGGCGGAAAACGCCAGGTACCCGTTGCAGGAGGGATCCGGGGTCCTGAATTCGATGCGTTTGGCCTTGGGAGAATTGGAATACATGGGCAGACGGATGGCCGCACTCCGGTTCCGGCTGGAGTATGCCAGGTTAATGGGGGCCTCGAATCCGGGCACCAGCCGTTTGTAGGAGTTGGTGGTGGGATTGGTGATGGCGCACAGGGATTTGCAGTGCTTCATGATTCCGCCGATGGCCCACAGGGCTTCGTCGGACAGACCCGCGTATTTGTTGCCCGCAAACACAGGGTTCCCGTCTTTCCAGAAACTCATGTGGGTGTGCATGCCCGTGCCGTTGTCTCCATAAAGGGGTTTGGGCATGAATGTGACCGTGTGATCGTGCTTATGGGCCACGTTTTTCAGCACATATTTGAACCAGGCCAGGCTGTCTCCCATGTTCACCAGGGAATCGAACCGCAGATCGATTTCCGACTGTCCGGCAGACGCCACTTCATGGTGCTGGCACTCCATGGCAATACCTAAATTCTCCAGGGTGAGCATCATCTCGGTTCTCATGTCCTGATACTGGTCGGCCGGGGGCAGAGGGAAATATCCGTGTTTGGGTTTGATTTTATATCCCAGGTTGGGCATTTCATCCGTGCCCGTGTTCCAGTGTCCTTCCGGGGAATCGATCTCAAAAAACGCGGCATGGGGTTCAGACGCATACCGGATATTGGAAAAGATAAAAAATTCCGGTTCAGGCCCGACAAAAATAGTATCACCCAAGCCGGTGGTTTTCAGGTATTGCTCGGTTTTTTTGGCAATGCCCCGGGGGTCCCGGGAATAGGATTCACTGGTGATGGGATCATGGATGTTGCCGATGACGGCCAGGGTGGGCACTTTGAAAAACGGGTCCATTCTGGCGGTTTCAGGTTCCGGAATCACGATCATGTCGCTGTTGTTGATGGCCTGCCAGGCCCGCATGGACGAGCCGTCAAAACCGAACCCGTCTTCGAACGCAGCTTCAGTGAATTCACTGACAGGTACTGAAAAATGCTGCCAGGTGCCGATGAAATCCATATACCGGATGTCGACGACTTTTGCATTGTTTTCCTTGGCCATGGCGATTACTTCTTTGGGAGTCATGTGTTGTCCTTTCGGTTTTAAATTTATAAGAATAACAGTGTGTTCATCCGGTTACAAAGCATCTGTGTCGGTTTCTCCGGTTCTGACCCGGAGGGCTTTTTCAACGGGGAGCACAAAAATCTTGCCATCCCCGATTTTGCCGGTGTTGGCTGCATTGCGGACTGTTTCAATGGTTTCTTCGGCCCGCTCATCCGACACCACGATTTCCAGTTTGATTTTGGGCACAAAATCCACCACATATTCCGCGCCGCGATAGATCTCTTTGTGTCCTTTCTGCCGGCCGTAGCCGTTGACTTCGGTGACGGTCATGCCGTAAATACCGATTTCACTGAGTGCTTCTTTGACATCGTCAAGCTTGAAAGGCTTGATCACCGCTTCAATTTTTTTCATTTCATACCTCCTTTGCATGTAGCTGGGGGAGCCGATCCAATATGGCTGTTTTAATCTGTTTGAGTTTTTCGGGATCCTGGATTTTCTGATCATCTTCCAGGCTCCGGACATAGAAAATATCCATGATCTGATCCACCTTGCTTCCCACCATGGCCACATTCACATTGACACCGCAGCGGTAAAGGGTGTTGGTGATGGTGAACAGCAAGCCGGCAAAATCATAGGTCAACACTTCAATAATGGTGAAAAAGCTGGATGTGTCATTGTCGATGCGCACCTGGTTGGGTTCGGGGCGCCTGCCCGAAGCAATGGTGATGTGCGACGGGATTTTCTCCACCACTTTATCCAGAAAATGATCATCCGCCAGCGCCTGGGACAGATCCTTTTTTGCTTTTTCCCATTTTTCTTTTTCAAAGATCCGGTCACTGGGCGCCATGACCTTGAAGATATCCAGAATATGGGTGTCTCCTAAAGGATATGCCTGGGAGGCCACAATATTGATGCGGTTGAGAAAAAACACGCCGGCGATTTTGGAGTAAAATCCGGGTTTTTCCCGGCCGCAGATGGATATTGTACGGATATCCGAGTCATCTTCATGGGAAATCTGCCAGATAAACTGCCGGTTGCCCAGGTTCTGATACAGTTTGATGTGATCGGCGATATGAATGGCCGGCATATTGAGCAGATAGCGCTTTGACAAGGCATCCAATTGTTTGGATGTATCTGTTTCCTGCCAGATATCTCCCAGCAGAGCCGTCACTTCTTCTTTTTTGCGTTGAATCAAACGCTGGGCTTTTCTGGATGCCAGTTCACCGGTTTTCAGAATGCGCATGGTTTTCATGAACAGATCTTTTATCAGGTTTTCCGTCCATTCGTTCCAGGCTTTGGGGCCGGTGGCCATGGAGTCTGCCACAGTGAGCAGAAACAGCATGCGCAGCAGCCGGATTTTGCCCACTTTATCCGCAGTATATACAGCGGTTTCCTCATCAAACACATCCCTGCGGGTGGCGGTTTTGGCCAGCAGCAGGTGATGGCGGATCAAAAACTGGGCATCAGCCGTTTCAGCCGGTTTGAATCCCAGCCGTTCCAGAATGGGACGGGCAATCTCAGCCCCGGTGTTGGAATGTTCTTTAGCCGGATCGGATTTGCCGATATCATGGAGCAGGGCCGTGACCCGCAACAGATTTTTGTTTCTGATTTCCTTGTAGACATTGGCATACAGGCTGGTGTTGATGTCCGTGCCCGGTTCCCTGAAGCTGTTGATCACCTGGACACAGCGGATGGAGTGTTTGTCCACGGGGAACAGATGATAGTGATTGTATTGAATTTTATTGCGGATGGCATGATATTCCGGGATGATCTGTTCCAGTATGCCGGTGGACAGCATCACGTTCAGCACGTTGAACTCCCAGAAGGACAGGGCCAGGATCTGTTTGAAGATTTTGATGTTGTCCGGGTCTGACCGGATGTCATCATCCACCAGATGAAGGAATTCCGACACCACGCGTCTGGCTTCAATGGACAGGGGAATCCTGCGCCGGCCGCTTTCCAGAAAAATTTTGAGCAGCAGTTCCGGACGTTGGAGAATGACCACGGTATTGGCAAAATACAGCCGGCGCCTGCGGATGATCAGTCCGCTGGTTTGGGTCAATCGGGGTGTGGCGGATTCCTTTCTGATGCGGCTGCTGGTCAGGATGTCTTCAAACGTGATCTGATTGATCTGCTTGAGGAATTCCATTTTTGCATGCAGATCTCCCAGAAAGATCTCCACATCCGGCTGCCCGCCCTGATTGGTGTAGTTGAGCCGTTCCGCCATTTCCGTCTGATACTCAAAATGAAGGGTGTCGCATTTGCGGCCCGTGATATGGTGAAGCCAGTTTCTGATCCGCCAGATGTAATTCAATGCTTTATCCAGGGCCCGGTATTCAAAATGAGACAGAAACCCGTAATATTCCAGATCCCGGCGTTCCTTGATATTGGATTTGATTTTGGCGTACCACAGCAGGGTGTGGTAATCCCGCAATCCGCCGAATCCGGATTTCAGATCCGGGGTGACCAGAAAGGTGGAATCCCCAAAATTTTCCAGCCGTTTGATGCCGTGTTTGAACAGATAATCCAGGGTCTGTTTGTAATACCGGGTGGAAAGCCCGTGCCTGAATTTTTCCATGAACCGGGAGTAGATCAGAGAATTGCCGCAGATAAACCGGGCGTCCAGGACCGTGGTTAAGATATCAAACCGCTCAAATGCCATGTCAATGCACTCATCCATATGGCGCACCGCATAACCGACCTCAAACCGGGCATCCCACAGCGGATAGACGATTTCCTGAACAAATGCCTCAACCTCCGGGGGCACGGTGTCATCAAAAAGAATGAGCAGGTCGATGTCGGAGTGAATGCATTGTTCTTTTCTGCCGTATCCGCCTAAAGCGATGACCGCAAACGACTGGCCGGAAATGACCATCTTCCGGGCCGTAATGCTTTTTTCATACACAGTGAAAACATATTCATCCAGAACCCGGGTCAGATTGCCCAGAAGATCCGGTTCGAGATCCGCCAGAAACCGCTGGACCAGATGTCGTTTTTTTTCCAGCATTTTACGGACCGGGGTATTTGATATGTGTGTCACGGTTTTCATGGTCTTTGAAATCTAAGCAACGGTCGTGCCATCCTTTATCCGGTAACCGGTTCTCCCGCATGTTTCGGGAATTTCCCAAATAATTTCAACAAAAAAAATACACAGCAGGTATTAAATAACAAAAATGTCTGTTAAAGGTCAAATGAAATTACATTTTTGTTGAACAGGCCTTGGAAAAGGGTGCGGTCTCATGCTTGTTTTAAGAAGATGTGCCGGAAAATGAGGATAGATGCGCAGCCGGGTAACAGAACGGCCCGGCTGTCAGATTGAAGAGAGATTTTCAGGAAAACAGGTTATTCTTTGTCAATTTTCTCCGGTTCTTTGTCTGTATCTTCCAGAGGTTCTTTTGTGGCTTTTTTGAAATTTTTTATCCCTTTGCCCAGTCCGGCACCGATTTCAGGCAGTTTGCCCGCACCAAAAATGATGAGGATGATGACAAGGATAATTATCAGTTCCGGCATTCCGATTCCACCAATCATGGGACTCTCCTATTTATTTCATGACCGTCAATATTAATTGAAATCTCTTAACACTAAGCCGCATCAGTGTCAATGGTTTAGAATCTGCGGGCTTAAAATTAAAGTTACGTTTTTGTTTTTAAGTGATTTGCAGACCCGGATTTTTTATAAATTCCTTGTGAAAAAAAAGGATTTGCTTCATATTTTTACCGTGTATGCGTTTAACTTTTGGATTTTCGGAGAGAATGACCCATGAATGAGAATATGACCCAGGAATTTCAAGGCGCCACCAAATACGTGCTGGACCAGGAACTGGCCTCCATTGTCAACATATCCATGCGGCTGGAAATGCCGCTGCTCCTCAAAGGAGAGCCGGGCACCGGCAAGACCATGCTGGCCTATGCCATTGCGGAAAGTCTGGATATGCCCCTGATCGTTTTGAACGTGAAATCCAGCATGAAACTGGTGGAGGCCCTGTATCAGTATGATACCTTAACCCGGCTCAATGATTCCCGGTTCGGGGATTCCAAACGGGATGTGAGCAATATCAATGAATATATCAAAATGGGCAAGATCGGACAGGCGTTTGTGGCGGCCCGGCGCACCGTGCTGCTTATCGACGAGATCGACAAGGCAGACACCGATTTTCAGGATGACATGCTCGATGTGCTCGACCAGATGCAGTACGATATCATTGAGACCGACCAGACCGTCAAGGCCGCTCACCGGCCGGTGATCATCATCACGTCCAATGCCAAAAAAGACCTGTCGGACCCGTTTCTGGGCCGGTGTAATTTCCATCATATCGCGTTTCCGGATCCCAAGATGATGCGCAAGATCATTCATGTGCATTTTCCGGATCTGGATGAAAAACTGGCGGATAATGCCATCAAGGCGTTTTTCAGCATGCGGGACATTGACGGCATTGAAAAGAAACCCGCCACCAGGGAGTTGATCAACTGGATTAGGGCCTTGAACGCGGACCCGGATTTCCGGGTGAAAGACCTGATCAACGGGAAACTGCCCTTTCTCGGCGTATTGTTCAAAAAAAGTCCCGATTATGAACGGGCCCAGAATTTAACGTCTCGAAAACGCTTGTTTTAAGGGGTTGTCCCCATGTTTGTAAAATTTTTCTATACCCTTAAAGAGGTCGGCATTCCCGTGTCTCCCACGGCATTTCTTACCTTGCAGAAAGCCCTGTATAACGGCATGGTGGCCGGTCTGGATGATTTTTATACCTGTGCCCGGGCCATTCTGGTGAAAAGTGAACGGTATTTTGATCTGTATGACCAGGTGTTTGCCCATCATTTTGAAGGGATTCCTTTACCGGATGATGAGGGATTTGAGATCGATGAAATTGCCAGAGGATTGCTGGATGAATGGCTTAAAAATCCGAAAATGGTGGCGGATGCATTAGGCATCGATGAGGACAAACTCAATAAAATGACACCGGATGAGCTGATTGAGTATTTCAAAAAACGGCTCAAGGATCAGGACGGACGTCATGACGGGGGCGGCAAATGGATCGGCACGGGCGGATATTCCCCGGTGGGCCATTCCGGATATCATCCAGGGGGCATGCGGGTGGGCGGCCAGTCTTTGAACAAATCTGCGGTCAAGGTGGCCAATGAGCGACGGTACAAGGATTACTCCACGACCGGCCCATTGACCCAGGCCAATATCGGCGAAGCCTTGAAACGGCTGCGCAACCTGGTGCCGGCCGGACCCAAAGATCAGGTGAATGTGGATGAGACCATCAGAGAAACCATGCGCAACGCCGGGGAGATCGAGCTGGTTTTTGACCGGGCCCTCAAGGACCGGCTCAAGGTGATTCTGGCCATCGACAACGGCGGCTGGTCCATGGATCCACACATCGATATCGTTCAGACCCTGTTTGATTATGCCAGAGCTCAGTTCAAGGAGATCAAGACCTATTTTTTCCACAACACCATTTATGACTATGTGTGGGAGGATCCGGCCCGATATAGGAAACCCAAAAAAATTGTGGAATTCACCCGGAATGATCCGGAAACCCGGCTGGTCATTGTGGGGGATGCCAGCATGGCACCCTATGAGCTGATGGCCCATGACGGTTCCATTCATATCAGTGAGCGCAGCGGCCGGCCCAGTATTCAGCAGCTCAGATTTCTGGCCGAAACCTTCCCCCACAGCATCTGGCTCAATCCCGTGCCCGAATCCATGTGGGGATATACCCATACCATCATGACCATCAACACCATTTTTCCGATGTTTGAGCTGTCTTTGGACGGCCTGGAAAAAGCGGTGACAAAATTGATGGCCAAAGATTAGATGAAGCGGGTCAGGTAAAATTTGTGCTGAAAAACCGGTTGGTATTGTTGAAAATGGTAACGGCCAGGTCTTCGGGGTCCTGGTTCCGGACCCGGGCCAGGGTGGTCAGCACGGATGCCACAAAAGCCGGCTCATTGCGGCGGACTTTATTTTTCTGGGGGGCCGGGGTCAGATAGGGGGCGTCGGTTTCAATGAGAATCCGGTCTTCCGGAATCAAAGGCGCCAGTTCCCGGAGCAGCCGGCCCCGCTTCTGGATGGTCAGAATCCCGGTGATACCGATGTGATACCCTAAATCCAGGTATTGGAACATCTCTTTGCGGGTGCCGGAAAAACAGTGGACCACCCCTTTTCTGGAGGCCGGACCCTCGGATTTGACAATCTCATAAAACCGGCCCATGGAATCGCGTTCATGAAAAATCAACGGCAGGTCCAGTTCTCCGGCAATGGCCAGCTGGGCTTTGAGGCAGGCTTCCTGATCTTTTTGAGGGGAAAACATGCGGTTGAAATCCAGCCCGGTTTCCCCCCAGGCCTTGACACAGCCGTTTTCTTTTGCCAGGCAAATCAGACCGTCCAGGATGTCCGGGGCGCAATGGGCCGCATCATGGGGATGAATCCCCACGGCGGTAATGACATTGTCATATCGGGCGGCAATATCTATGGCTTTCCGGGTCATATCCGCATTCACCCCGGCAATGGTCATGGCAAGGACCCCGGCGTTGCGTGCCCGTTCAAACATGGCATCCATGTCTTGCTCAAAACAAGGGTCATCAATATGGCAGTGAGAGTCAAATAATATCATCACAGGTATCCTTATGGCTTTAAATACAAAGCCTTCACTGTTTGGAAGAAGCCGGGTTACGGGTCCAGTGAAGGCTTGGGTGTAAGAAAAACTGTTTTCAGCACTCCTTGACACATTCTGTATATATCAGTAAATTCGGCCTCAGTCAATCAAAGGGACGTGGGGGTGTGTCAATTCAAACACGGATGGATTGGAAAGATCATGAACCTGGACACGGGAAAAAACGCCATTATCCGGCTGTTCAATGTCACCAAACACTATGGGGGCAAACCGGCATTGCACAATGTGTCCCTGGACATTGAGCCCGGTGAGTTCGTGTTTATCTCCGGACCGTCCGGTGCCGGGAAATCCACGCTGCTCAAAGTGCTGTACCTGGCAGAAACCTTGTCTGACGGGCAGATTCTCATCGATGGCATGAATCTTTCCAGGATATCGCCGGCCCGGCTGCCTTTTTTGCGGCGGCGGTTCGGCATGGTGTTTCAGGATTTCAAGCTGATCCCCACCCTTAACGTGTTTGACAATGTGGCGTTAGCCCTGGAAGTGGCCGGGAAAAACCCGTCATTTATCAGAAAAAAAGTCAGGCATGTACTCAGGATCACGGGTATGGAAAAAAAAGCCCATATGCTGCCGCCCACCCTGTCCGGAGGCGAGCAGCAGCGGGTGGCCGTGGCCCGGGCCGTGGCCGGAGATCCGGATATCATTCTGGCGGATGAGCCAACGGGCAGTCTGGATCAGGCATCTGCCCGGCGGGTGCTGGAGATCCTTTTGGCATACCACAAAAAAGGGGGCACGATTCTGGTGGCCAGCCATCATCTTCAGCAATTGCAGACCGTGGTGACGGGCCGAAGCATTGTGCTGGAAAAAGGCCGGCTGATATCCGCCACCCGCCTGGAGCCATACGCCATATGAAGCAAAAGGGACCGTGTATGTCATGATCCGTTATTTTTATAAAGCCCTGGCAGATATCCGATCCAACCGGTTTTTAAATCTGATCACCATGGTGACGATTTCGTTGTCCATTCTGATGGTCTCTTTGTGTCTGCTGTTTTTTGAAAACCTGGGCCGGATCATGGACGGCTGGAGTCAGGAAGGCCGGGCCATGGTGTATCTGGTGCCTGAATTTTCCACACAGATGCGTCCGGAGCTGGCATCAGCCATCACGCAGATGGACGGTATCGTCCGGGTCACATTTGTTTCAAAAGACCAGGCCCTGGCGCGTCTGAAAACACAGATGGCCGGGGCCACCCGATTTCTGGATACACTGGAAGAAAATCCGTTACCCCATGCGTTTGAAATTCAAATACAGACCCGGGAAGGGTTTGAGCCCATTGCTGCCGTTGTCCGGCAGATCGAGTCCCTGGACCTGGTGGAGAGCGTGGAATACGGTCAGAAGTGGCTGGCCCGGATGCTTGATTTATTTCAATTGTTCCGGCTGACCGGGTATGTCGTGTGTGCGCTGTTTTTATTGATCGCTTTTTTTATCACTGCCAGCACGGTGCGGCTGGTGTTTCATTCCCGGCAGTCGGAAGTGGAGATCATGCGGCTGGTAGGGGCAACCGACCGGTTTATCAAAATGCCGTTTTATGTGACCGGGCTGATTCAGGGAGCGGTGGGCGGCATTCTGGGATTGCTGATTCTTTTTGCAGCCTATCTGGCCGTATGTTCGGGCATTTCCCAAAGCATGGGGGATCTGTTTCATCTGGATGTCCGGTTTCTGTCTGTTACCGCCATGGGGGGAATCTGGGTTGTCAGTACATTTTTAGGATGGTTCGGATGTTATCTTTCCTTAAGACAACTGTTAAAATAATTCTGGTGTCAGGCGGTCTGATCTGCGGCCTGCCGATCGGTTTGCCGGCAGACACATTGGATTCTCTGACACAGGAAAAGCAAACCATTGAAACCCGTATGCACGCAGAACAGTCCCGGGTTCGTGAGTTCTCCCAAAAAGAAACCCGATTGATTCAGGATCTGGATGCCATCGATTACCGTCTGAATCAGGCCCGAATCCGGGTGAAGATGCTGTCATCCCGGATCAGAGAACTGGAGAAAACCATGGTGGCTTTCCAGGCGGACCGGCAGGAACTGTCCCGCCGGATCGATGACCGTCGGACATATGCCCAGAATCGTCTGGCTGCGCTATACCGGATGCATGCGGCAGGCCGCCTGAACATGATGGCACGGCCGGCCACGGTGTTCGATTTTCTGGTGAACCGGCGGGCCATGGAACAGGTGGTGGACGCGGATTATGAAATCATCGGCAATTTGAACAAGGACCTGTCTCAAATCAGGGCCCTTGAAGCCCAGATGACTGAACAGAAAGCCGCCATGGATAAGCTTGAGCAGGATCTGGCCCAAGAGATCCAGATCATGACCCGGACGTCTGAAAAAAAACAAACCATTCTGCATGCCGTCCAGAATCAGAAAAAAATGGCCCATGCGGCCCTGGCATCCTTGAAAGAATCAGCGGATGCGCTGGACCGGCAGATTGCCGGTTTTGAAAAACACAGAAAGTCCGACCGGGATATGATTGTGTTTTCCTGCCAGAAAGGCCGCCTGATGCCGCCGGTGGCCGGAAAAATCATATCCCGGTTCGGAATCAGACAGTCCGGTGATTACAAATCCTTCACTTTTCAGAGTGGAATTGATATAAGAGGAGAACAGGGTGAACCGGTCCGGTCTGTATTCAGGGGCAATGTCATCTTTGCTGAATGGCTGAAAGGGTATGGCAATATGGTTATTATCAACCATGGAGAAAATTATTATACCCTGTATGCCCATTTACAGGAAATGTTCAAGAAAAAAGGAGATCCCGTGAATGCCGGAGAAGTGATCGCCACCTTAGGTGATACCGGATCTCTGAAAGGCGTGTGTCTTCATTTTGAGCTCAGGCATCATGGCAAACCCGTGGATCCCTTGAAATGGTTAAAAAAAGGAGCATAAAAAAGTCATGACAATTCGATCTTTATCCTTTCCAAAATGCCTTGGAACCTTATTGTTCCTGGGGCTGATATATCTTTTTGTCCCGGTGGCCCATGCCGAGACCGATCCCCCTTATGAATCGCTGAAACTGTTTGTGGCGGTTCTGGAGGAACTGGAAAACAATTATGTGGAGGATGTGGATGCAGACACCCTGATACACAACGCCATCAAAGGGATGGTGGAGAATCTGGATCCCCATTCCAGCTTTATGCCGCCCCAGGCGTTTGAAGACCTTCAGGATGATACCAAAGGGGAGTTTTCAGGGATCGGTATTGTGATTACGCTCCAGGACGGCATTTTAACGGTGGTGTCTCCCATCGAAGGGACCCCGGCCTATGATGCCGGGATTTATGCCGGGGACATCATTGTCAAGATTGATGGCGAATCCACCAAAGGCATGGCATTGTGGGAAGCGGTGAATCGAATGCGCGGTCCCCGGCATGAAGAAGTCATGATTACCGTTATCCGGGAGGATGAGCCGGCGCCCATGGAATTTACCCTGAAACGGGATCTGATTCCCATGACCAGTGTCAGATCGGCCCTGTTGGCTCCTGGATACGGATATATTCGGGTCACCAATTTTCGGATGAATACCCATGAAGAGATGGGGAAACAGCTGGAAGCGATTGAAGCAGAAGCATCTCCTTTGAAAGGGCTTGTGATCGACCTGCGGGACAATCCCGGGGGACTGCTGGACCAGGCCATCAAGATGGCGGATTTCTTTTTAAATGCCGGGACAATTGTTTCCATCAAAGGGCGGGACCAGAAAGACAATCAGGACTATCAGGCCCATCCGGGCCGATCGGATAAAAATTACCCCATTGTCGTGCTGATCAACGGCGGATCTGCCTCTGCATCGGAAATCGTGGCCGGCGCATTGCAGGATCATGCCCGGGCATTGATTCTGGGAACACCGTCTTTTGGGAAAGGATCGGTCCAGACGGTTCGTCCTCTGAAGGATGGATATGGGTTGAAATATACCATTGCAAGATATTACACACCCAACGGCCGTTCCATTCAGGCCAAAGGCATTCAGCCGGATGTCGAGGTGGATCCCGGGATTCTGGAAGAAACCCGGAAAAAAGCCTCTGCATTCGACCGGATGATAAAGGAGAAAGATCTGCCGCACAGCCTGAGTCCCGAAGATACGGAAGAACCGTCTGCTAAAGAAACAGTTCCGGATGCATCTGAACAACAACGTCAGATCAAGGAATCGGCCAAGCTGCTTCAGGATGTTCAAGTGAAACGGGCCCTTGATATTCTGATCAGTTACGGGGTGTTCAGTAATCTCAATGACAAGTAAAAAAACGTCTTCCCGAAAAACAGCGGGTGCTAAAAAAACAGCCGTTGGCAAAAAACCGGCAGCTGCCAAAAAACCGGCCGGGAAAAAAAAATCAACTGCGTCCAGGCGCAAAAGCGGCAAAAAACCACCAACCGATCTGAGGTCTCAATTGAAAAAGATCGGGATCGGATTGATGGTACTGGTGGCAGTGTGTCTGACCGGGGCCATGGTGGCGGATCTGCTGATTCGTCAACCCAAAGCGCCTGTCCGGGAAAATACAGCCACCCGGACCACTGAGTCGCCTGAAAAAACAGAACTCCCGAAAAAATCATTGCCTGGAGACCCAACTCCCCAAGTTGTCAAGGATATTCAAGAAGCGGATCATATCACACCGCAGTCCGGGTTGATGGAAAAAAACGGGCATCCGGTCCTGTATGAAGTGTTTGAAGAAACCGTGCCTCCTCCCCGACCCGGAGCCGATCATCGTCCGGTTCCTGAAAGCGGTGATGGTCTGTATGAAATCGCCCTGATTATCGATGATATCGGATATGATCAAAAGATGGCCATGGCTTTGTATGCGCTGGAACCCGATATCAGTTTCTCGGTTCTTCCCTGGTCTCCCCATGGCCGGGCCATTGCAGGAATACTCAGGGAAAAAGGGGCATTGATCATGCTGCATCTGCCCATGGAACCGGTCCAGTATCCGGATGTGAATCCCGGTCCCGGGGCCTTGCTTACAAGCATGTCTCCGGATATGCTCATTGCGCAACTGGAAAAAAATATAGATGAAGTGCCCGGGGCATCCGGGGTCAACAACCATATGGGCTCCCGCCTGACCGCCGAAGCCGGCCAGATGTATCAGGTATTTACCATCCTCAAGAAAAGAAATCTGTTCTTTGTTGATTCCATGACCGCACCCAAATCACAATGCCGGGCAGCGGCCCGCCTGCTTCAGATACCGTTCAGTGAGCGGGACGTTTTTTTAGACAATATTCAGGAACAAGCCTATATTACCGGTCAGTTTGCCCAGTTGAAAAAAATTGCCCGGAAACATGGAAGTGCCATCGGTATTGGTCATCCCTATCCCGCCACCCTGAAAACCTTGAAAGCTGAACTGTCCAAAATTAAAGGGGAATTTAAAATTGTACCTGCCAGCCGGATGGTGATGATCCCCGGCTGATCGACAAGGAGAAACCAATGACGCAGATCTGGAAACAACCTTTGAATCTGGCACCGTTTGCACCGGTCATCGATCAAACCATTGTGGGCCATATGGGCATTGAATTTACTGAATTCGGGCCGGATTTTATCTGTGCGGCCATGCCCGTGGATCACCGCACCATTCAGCCCATGGGGATACTGCATGGCGGCGCGTCCGTGGTGCTGGCTGAAACCCTGGGCAGCGTGGCATCGTATCTGGCCCTGGACTCGGATCATTATTCCGTGGGACTTCAGATTACCGCCAACCATCTCAAGCAGGTGCGCAAAGGAAAAGTGATCGGCACGGTCCGGCCGGTGCATCTGGGCCGCACCACCCATGTCTGGGACATCATTATTGAAAATGAGGCGGGTGAACCCGTGTGTGTGTCCCGGCTTACCATGGCAGTGATGCCGGTGGTACAGCCGGAATAGCCGGGATCGGCGGAATCCCTGCCGGTTTTTCGGCATGCCCGTTGTCAAATGGCAAAGGACAGGGGCAATCATGGCAAGAGCCCGCCCCCGCCATCGGCCAACATCCAATACTCACCTGGTATTTAAATCAAGGCTTGACAGATCGATGTTTTGTAAGTAAGTTTCACTCACCTTTGGCTGGAAACACGACTAAAAGAAGGGCAGGCATAATGAAAACACCCGCCAGAACCGGTCCGCCGGGAAAAATAAAGATCATGACCGCGTTTTCCCGTCTCATGGAAACCAAGGATTTCCAGTCCATTACCACAGCGGAGATCGCCGGGAATGCCGGGGTGACCGAAGGGTTGATCTATAAATATTTCACGGACAAAAAAGACCTGCTCCATCAGGTGCTGCATCAGCATTTCGCCGCGTTTCAGGCCGGAATTGAAGCCGGTATCCAGGAAAAACAGACCTGTATCGGGAAGCTGGAAGCCATTATTTTTGCCAGCCTGGACAGCTATACCCACAACCGGGTACTGGCCCGGATCCTGCTGCTGGAAGTGCGCAATTCCCTGTCCTATTTTGAGTCCGGGGCCTATGCCATGGTGAAAATATATGCAAGAACCATTCTGGATATCATCCGGGAAGGCATGGAAACAGGGGAACTTCGGCCGGACATGGATCCTTTTTTGTTGCAAAAGGTCATTCTCGGGGCCATTGAGCACACTTGCCTCAAACAGGTGATATTTGACAAAAAAATGGATGTGACCGCCGCAGCCGGCGGCATTGTGGACATTATATTCAACGGAGTGAAACATCATGGATGTCATTGAAATTGACGCGATTCTGGCGGCCGCAGCCCAAAATAATCAGTCTGCACTCACGGAAGCCGATGCCAAACGGATTTTCAAGGCGGCCGGCATGCCCGTGGTTTCGGAAATTGCGGTAAAAACCGCACAAAAAGCAGCGGATGCGGCCCGTGAACTTGGATTTCCCGTGGTTCTCAAAGGATTTGGTTCAACGATTTTGCATAAAACCGAAGCCGGGCTGGTCTGTCCGGGTCTGGCCACGGCTGCGCAGGTTGAGACGGCGGCCCGGAAAATGACAGATCGGGCCGGCAAGGACCTGGAAGGATTTCTGGTACAGCCCATGGTCCAGGGAAAAAGAGAGCTGGTGGCCGGTATGTTCAGGGATCCCCAGTTCGGGCCGGTGGTTATGTTCGGTCTGGGGGGCATCTTTACCGAAGCAATTAAGGCGGTGGTGTTCAAGATCGCGCCGTTGACGGATGCGGATATGGACGACATGCTGACTTCTTTTCCCGGTGCGGATCTGCTCAACGCATTCCGGGGAGAATCCGCCTGTGATTTGCAGACATTGAAAACGGTCTTAAAAGGACTTTCAGATCTGGCGCTTTCCCGGCCGGAAATTCGGGAAATCGATATCAATCCTTTAATCATTGCGCCGGACGGCCGGCCGGTGGCTGTGGACGGGCTGATTGCCCTTCAACACGTTCAAAAAACAGAAATTTTCCGGCACCCCGTAGATCTGAAAACCCTGGGCGCCTGTTTTTATCCGGAAACCATCGCTTTTGTGGGGGCATCGGCCACCATCGGCAAATGGGGCCATATGCTGCCCACCAACACCCTGTCCCGGGATTACAAAGGCCGGATCTATCTGGTGAATCCCAAGGGAGCGCCCATCATGGGCCGGCCGGTATTCCGGTCGGTATCAGATATTCCTGAAGATGTGGACCTGGCCGTGGTGACCGTGCCGGCCCGGCATGTCAAAGGACTGATCCCCGAGCTGGCTGCCAAAAACGTCAAAGGCATGCTGCTGGTCACCTCCGGGTTCCGGGAAGTGGGAGAAACAGGGGCGGCCCTGGAAAAAGAGGTGGTGGATGCTGCGGCACAAGCCGGTATTCTGGTGCTGGGACCCAACACCATGGGGCTGTGTAATCCCCATGTACAGCTTTACTGCACTGCGGCCCATGCGTATCCGCTGCCCGGGTCCACGGCCCTGGTGTGTCAGTCCGGGAATATGGGGACCCAGCTGCTGGCGTTTGCTGAACAGCAGGATATCGGTATCCGGGCTTTTTCCGGATCCGGTAATGAAGCCATGGTCACCATTGAGGATTACATGGAAGCCTTTGAAATCGATGCATTGACCCGCACCGTGGTGCTGTATATCGAAAGTGTCAAAGATGGCCGGCGGTTTTTCAACAGTGCCCGGCGGGTGTCGCAGAAAAAACCGGTGGTGGTGCTAAAAGGAGGCCGCACCGAGCAGGGAAAACAGGCGGCCGCCAGTCATACCGGTGCCATGGCATCGAATGCAAAAGTATTTGACGCCGCCTGCCGGCAGTCCGGTATTATCCAGGTGGAACAACCTCTGGAACTGCTGGATCTGTCTGCGGTGTTTTCCTCGCTGCCGCTGCCCTCAGGCAACCGGGTGGCCATCATGACGTTGGGGGGGGGCTGGGGCGTGGTTGCTGCCGACCTTTGTGCGGAGCACGGGCTGATTGTGCCGCCGCTGCCTGAAGAGATTATCGACAGACTGAACAGGGTACTGCCCGATTTCTGGAGCCATGGCAATCCCGTGGATATCGTGGGAGAAGGAAACCCGGATATTTCTAAAAATTGTCTGGAAGAACTGCTCAAATGGGACGGGTGTGATGCGGTCATTCACCTGGGAATCCACGGCAAACGGGTCCTGGTCAACAATATGGTTCAATCGGTTTCCAATACCGACCCGTCCATCACTGCAGATCAGGTGGCGAATTTCAAACAGGTCGTGCTGGAAATCGAAGAAGATTACACCCGGTTTGTGGTGCAGATGACCCATACATACAACAAGCCGGTGCTAGGAGTGAGCCTGTTGACGGATGGCGCCAGCAAAACCCTTTACCGGTTCGATGATCTGGATTACAAAGGCGTGTTTTTCGCTTCTCCGGAACGGGCGGTAAAATGTCTGTCTGCCATGCATCAATACCAGGAATGGCGCCACAAACAAGGGTAAAAAGATCCCGGTTGAAACTTATCCGGTTTTGTTCTAAGGTGTGATAATACAATTGTGAACCCGAAATTTCAGGAGAAACGTCCATGCCATCCCAGATAACCACAGCCACGTTTATGAAAATGAAACAGCAGGGGAAAAAAATCACCACATTGACCGCGTATGACTATCCTTTTGCAAGAATACTGGACCAGGCCGGTATTGATTCCATTCTGGTGGGGGATTCTCTGGGCATGGTGGTCCAGGGCAGAGAAACGACATTGCCCGTGACCATGAATGAGATGCTGTATCATACGGCCATGGTGGCCCGGGCCTGTCAACGGGCTTTGGTGATCGGAGACATGCCGTTTATGTCCTATCAGGGCGCTTTGAATGATGCGGTTCAGAACGCCGGCCGGTTTTTAAAGGAAGCCGGGGCGTCTGCCGTAAAACTGGAGGGCGGGGCTGACGTGTGTCCGGTGATCACGGCACTGGCCAAAGCCGGGATTCCGGTGCAGGCCCATATCGGCCTGACACCCCAGTCGGTTCACCAGATGGGCGGTTTCAGGGTACAGCGGGACGAGGAGCGGCTGCTGAAAGATGCAAAGGATGTGGAAGCGGCCGGTGCGTTTTCCGTGGTGCTGGAAGGAATTCCGTCTCCCATATCTGAAAAGATCACCCAGGCGTTGAAAATCCCCACCATCGGTATCGGGGCCGGTCCCCATTGTGATGGTCAGGTGCTGGTACTCCATGACATGCTGGGAATCAATGACCGGTTTCTGCCCAAATTCGTGAAAAAATATGCGGATCTGGCCGCTGCGGCGGGAAAAGGAGTGGCCGACTATATTGAAGAGGTGCAGCAGGGCCGGTTTCCCTCGGATGAATATGAATACAAATAAAGCCCCAAAACGGTTCTGCATCATCGGTTGCGGCCGGGTGGGCATCAACCTGGCGGTGTTTCTGGCACGCCAGGGATATTGTCCCGGGGCATTTGTCAGCAGAACCCGGGACTCGGCCCAGAAAGCAAAGGACTGGGTCCAGGGCGGGACCGTGTTCAATGATCCGGCAAAAGCAGCCAGAGACTGTGATCTGATATTTATTGCCACGCCGGATGTCCAGATCAAACCGGTTTGTGACCAGGTGGCGGCGGCCAAAGGATTTGATGCGCACAGTGTGGTGTTTCATCTGTCCGGGGCCCTGTCATCGGATATTCTGTCGTCGGCCCGGGAAAAAGGGGCTGCCACGGGATCGCTTCACCCGCTTCAGTCGTTTGTGCCGTATGCACCGGATGCGTCATCCCCGTTTCAAGGGATCAATATATCCATCGAGGGCACGGATCGGGCACAGACCATGGGTCAGCAAATCGTGACCCAGTTGAAGGCCCGGCCCTTTACCATCCCCACAGATGCCAAAACCCTGTACCATGCCGCTGCTGTGGTGGCCTCCAATTATCTGGTGACGGTGGAGCATTTTGCCCTGACCCTGCTGGGAAGTGCCGGTCTGGCCCCGGACAAGGCCTTTGATATTCTGGCGCCTTTGATCCAGGGCACTTTGGGCAATATTGCGTCCCAGGGCAGTGTCAATGCCCTGACCGGCCCGGTGGTCCGGGGCGATGAAACGATCATCGCCCGGCACCTGGCTGATATTGATAAAAAAATGCCCCGATATTCAGATCTTTACCGGCTGCTGGGTCAGCACACGCTGGAGATCGCCAGAATGAGACCGGATTTTCCCCGGGCCGCTGACCCGAAACTGACGGATCTGTTGAAAAAAACGTCTGACTGACGTTCTGTTATATCTTGTTCAGTACCAGCGGGGTCTGCCCTGATTTTTCAAGCGTCAGGTTGGCCTGTTCCAAAGCGGTTTTGCTGGAGATGACCGAAACACCCGCCTGCCTGCCATCCAGGTCAAAGTATTTTTGAGCGATGGCTTGGACCCGGTTTTTGTCCAGCTGAAGCAGCTGATCCTTGAACTGCCGGCGGATTTCGTCGGTGAGCCGGGCGATATCCCGGTAAAACGCTTTCATGGCGGCCGGTCCCGGGGTTTCCGGTTTATCGATATCAGAGCACACCTGAAGAATGGCTTCCTTGACATCGGTCTGGGTGTAATCTCCTTTCATGATGTATTCACAGGCTTTTTGGTAGACATCCAGGGTGCGTGTGATATGGGGATCCCGATAGGAACCCAATGAGAAGATGCCTTCTTCGGAATTGTAAATGGCAAATCCGCCGTATGCCCCGCCTTTTTCCCGGATTTCCCGGTGCAGAAACAATGCCCGCAGAATTTTACTGATCACGGACAGACCCGGGGCGTCTTCATGGGTGATTCCCACGGTTTTAAAAGACTGGCCCACAAACGAGACCGCTGTGTTGGTCATCCACCCGTCCCGGGGGGCTTGCGTGTCTCTGGGAATGTCCGGGGTGAAAAATGCCGGCCTGGATCCGTCCGGCAGTGCGACAAGCATCTGTCCGATGGCCTGATCCGCCTGCTGGATGGCATCCAGACTTCCGATAACGGCCGGTTTGAAATTGTCTTTGCGTAAGATTCCCCCGGCCATGGTATTCAGGTTTTCCGCCAGTTGTTCCATCACCGGTTGCGCTGTCTCTGGATCCGTTATGTTCTGAACGATCTGTTTAATGGTCTGGTACTGGGCAATGCCGTGCCAGATTTCATTGATGTGGGATGCCATGGACAGATGCCGGGATGACAGGGAAATGGCATACCGGTGACCGGTGGCGACAATGGAGGATTCCATGCCGGCTTGGTACTGGAGCAGCAGATTTTTCAACCGTTCCAGATCAGTGAATCCATAAGTCAGAACAAATTCCTTTACAATGTCGAACAGATGGGGAACGTTCCGGTCCAGCGCTTTTCCCTGGAGCGCCAGAAACACATGGGAATCCGCTTCCTTGTCAAAATAGGTGCCGGAAAAAGGAGACAGGGTCACCCCGCCGGTGTACCGGTCTATTTTTTCCGCCATCCGGATATAGGATTGACGGGCGGTTCCGCTGTGGGTAAACGCCTGACAGAAAAAAGGGACCAGGGGAAACAACGATGTCGCCACATGACCGGCCCCCATGGGGCAGGTGAAATACAAAATGCCGGAAGTGGCCTTGTCATAGCCGGCCGCATGTGTCACCCGGTCCAGTTGGTCCGGAGAGATCATCTCAATTTCCGGTGGCACGTCCGTTAATTCCAGTGTGGGAAGCACGGACAGATCTTCCTGCTGCTCCTGTATTTGCTCCAGCTGAGTTGCATCCTGTTTGATTTTTTCCAGATCTTGTTGTGACAGATTCTGATATATTTTTGTCAGTTCTTTTTTGATCTGGTTTTCCGTGGTTGATTCCAGGTCCGGGTCAGGTGCCAGGGTAAACAGCACCCGGTGGGGGTTGTCAATAAAATAGGTTTTCAACCGTTCTTCCAGAAATCCGCCTTTGGCAAGGGCCTGTTGCAGCCGTTCCAGGTCTGCGTCAATGTTGATGCAGGACACGGGATCTCCGTCATGGATCAGATTGCCGGTAAAGGAAAGCAGCAGTTTGATGCCAAAAGGATACGGAGTGTTGGTGATCTCTTTCCTGTAAAATTCGATCTGGTGAATGGCGGATTCAACCAGATCCGGGGCAATCCCTTCTTTTACCAGCTTTTCAAGGGTTGAAAAAACAATGGATTCCACCTGGGCCACGGCACTTTTTTCTATGTCTTTGAGCCCGATGGCAAACATGGCATCCCGGTTGTCGGGTTCAAATCCGGACGCGTCTGCCAGTGCAGATCCCAGGTTGGAATCGATGAGCGCTTTTCTTAACGGAGATGCGGCATTGCCGATCAGAATCTGTTCCAATACAGTGAGTACCAGCACTTCAAATGCATCTTTGGCATCGCAGGTGAGCCAGGCCACACACCCCTGATATTTTTTATCCATTGTGTCGGTATCGGAATAGGCATATGTGTATGTTTCCTGTCGAGGAGTCTGCCACCGGGGCTGGGCAGGCACTGAGGAATCCACGGACAAAAAATCGAAACCGTGCAGCACCTTGTCATGGATGAACGCCAGGGTTTTTTCCAGAGGCAGATTTCCATAGGTGTAGAACTGGGCGTTGGAAGGATGGTAGTACCGGCTGTGAAAGCGTTTAAGATCCTGCCAGGTCAGTTTCGGGATTTCCAAAGGATCCCCGCCGGAATTGTTGCTGTAGGTAGTGTCCGGATACAGGCTCTGGAGCAGTGCCCGCCCCATAACTTGCGAGGGTGAGGACATGGCGCCTTTCATCTCATTGTATACCACACCTTTGTACACCAGTTCAGGATTCTGGGATGGGTCTATATCCAGGCGGCTTCCTTCCTGTTTAAAGCTCAATTCATCGATTTTCGGGAAAAAGGCGGCATCCAGGTACACATCCATGAGATTAAAATAATCTTTTTCGTTCTGGGTGGCAAACGGATACATGGTCCAGTCGGATGCGGTGAACGCGTTCATAAATGTGGACAGACTTCGCTTGATCATGGAAAAAAACGGATCACGGACATTGAAATGGCGGGATCCGCACAAAACGGTGTGTTCCAGTATGTGGGCAACCCCGGTTGAATCAGTGGGAACCGTTCTGAAAATAACGCTGAAGGTGTTTTCCTTATCCTGGTTGGCAATATGAAAATGCCGGGCCCGGGTTTTGTCGTGCACCAGCTGTATTAATGTGGAATCAATGATGGGCAAAGGGGTGACGGCGACAACTTTGTAATTGTGAATGCGCTGGCCAGGGGTATATGTGTGACAGGTCATAAAAAGGGTTTCCGGTAGATTAAGTGGTTTTGTAAGTGCCGCGGCGGACCCGCTGAATTTTTCCCAAAGAGTCCAGCCGGTAAATGATGTTTCTCAGTTTTTTGTCTTCAAATCCAGTGGCATCCATGATGGTTTTGAAATCAACCCCGTCGGGATACCCGGCAATGATTTCCAAAGCGATTGCGGACGCACTTTTCCGCCTGCCCGTTTTTTTGCGGGGTTGCCGTTTTGTGCCGGGCTGCTTCTGTTGAATGAGCTGTTCCAGCGTGTCAAGTCTGGCATGAAGATGGTTGATATCCTCTTTTGTGGGCATATCCAATCGTTGCAGCAGGGTTTTGATAAGCCCTTCCCAGTTGGTTCCAAGGTCCACGTTGTGTGACATGACGTATCTCCTGATTATTAAAGGTTGTGTTTTTACGTAATAATCCCGCGTGTACCGGTCGTGCCGGTATTGAATATTACGTCGTATTAACGTATATTATTAATTTGCGTGGTTTAAAATTACTTCTTGAAATAAAGAAAGTCAAGCAGCAATATGATATATCCAGGGCAGTTACTCAAAGAAAAACAGATTTATGCCGGTAAGGAGATGGGGCAGAATTTTCTGTCAAACCCGGAAACAGCCCGTATGATTGTGGACCGGACCGGTATTGATCGCCATACAAGGGTGCTGGAAATCGGCCCCGGTTTGGGCGCCTTGACCATTCCCATTGCAAAAATAACCCGCCATCTCACGGTGGTGGAAAAGGACCGGCGGTTGATTCCCTTGCTGACGCAGGTGCTTGAAAGCCATGAGATCGACTGGGTCCGGGTGGTGAACCAGGATTTTCTGAAAACCGATATTGCTGCTTTGGCCCAGGGGCAGAAACTGGTGGTCATGGGCAATCTGCCCTACAATATTTCGTCTCAGATTCTGTTTCAATTGATCCGGGCACGGGATTCGGTGGGCAGCGCTTTTTTGATGTTTCAAAAAGAACTGGCGGACCGGATCCTGGCAACTCCGGGCAATAAGGCTTATTCGCGGTTATCTGCGGTTTCCCAATATGCCGCCGATATAAGGCGGCTGGTGAACATCGGGCCGGGTGCTTTTTTCCCGAAACCGGCCGTGGATTCCACGGTGCTGTCATTTGATTTTTTTTCTTCCCGGTCCTTTTCTCCGGACATGGAACAACAACTGTTTACCGTGATCAAGGCGGCATTTTCAAAGCGCCGAAAATCATTGAAAAATTCTCTGGTCGGCCCGGATCTCGGGCTGGACAAACCCACGATTGCCCAAGCGCTGAAAAGCGCTGACATCGCCCCGGAACGCCGGGCCGAAACCCTGAGTGTGAAAGAATTTGAGACATTGACCCGGGCGGTGGAACCGTTTTTAATAAAAGAGTGAAGATGAAAATTTGTGTTTGGATGGTGAAAACCGATTCAGAATAAAAAAGGAAAAATCATGATCAGAGCCAATGAAAATTATCAGAAATTAAAAGCGTCCTATCTTTTTTCAGATATTGCCCGGCGTGTGGATCAGTTCCAGAAGGAAAATCCGGATATCCGGGTGATTCGTCTGGGCATCGGAGATGTGACAAGGGCCTTGCCTCCGGCGGTGGTAACCGCATTCCACAAAGGCGTGGATGACATGGCAGATGACGCCACGTTCCGGGGATACGGCCCGGAACAGGGGTATGCGTTTTTACGGGAAAAAATTGCAGCCCATGATTACCAGGCCCGGGGAGCGGATATCTCGGCGGACGAGATCTTTGTCAGTGACGGTGCCAAATGTGATACCGGCAATTTCCAGGAACTGTTTGCCAAAGATATCAAAATCGCGATTCCGGATCCGGTGTATCCGGTGTACCTGGATACCAATGTCATGGCCGGCAGAACCGGGGAATTTGTGGACGGCCGTTATAAGGACATTGTCTACCTGGATTGTATCAAGGAAAACCGGTTTCTTCCCCAGCTGCCGGAAACCCCGGTGGATTTGATCTATCTGTGTTTTCCCAACAACCCCACCGGCACCTGCGCCTCCAAAGCTGATCTGACCCAGTGGGTGGATTATGCCCGCAAGAACCACGCATTGATCTTGTTTGATGCAGCGTATGAATCTTTTATCCGGGATGTATCTTTGCCCAGAAGCATCTATGAAATAGACGGGGCCGGGGAAGTGGCCGTGGAATTCAGAAGTTTTTCCAAAACCGCCGGGTTCACCGGGACCCGGTGCGGATTTACCGTGGTTCCCAAAGAATGCCGGGTGTTTTTGAACAACGGGGAGACCGTGTCTCTGCACGGGCTGTGGAATCGCCGTCAGAGTACCAAGTTCAACGGGGTTTCCTATCCCGTGCAAAAAGCTGCAGAAGCCGTATACACCCGGGAAGGACAGGCCCAGATCGGTGAATTGACCGCCGGGTATCTGGAGAATGCCGATATCATCGGTAAAACCATGGTCGACTTAGGATTTGACTATGTGGGCGGAGACAATTCCCCTTATATCTGGGTGGACGGCCAGGGCCGGGATTCCTGGGATTTTTTTGATCTGCTGCTGCATAAAGCCGGGGTGGTATGTACGCCGGGCGGCGGATTCGGCAGATGCGGCAGTCCATATATCCGGATATCCGCGTTCAACAGCCGGGAAAACGTGGTCGACGCCATGATGCGGATGAAAGAGGCATTGAAATGAGTCATTTTTTTAAAGTGAAAACCCTGGACGATGTCCTGTCCATGACCCGAAATTTCGATCCTGCTGATACCGAGAGGGTGGATATCAGTGATGCGTTTTCCAGAATCCTGGCACAAAACCTGACAGCGCCCGGGGATATGCCGGGATTTAGGCGGGCCACCATGGATGGATTTGCCGTCAATGCCGCTGCTACCTTCGGGGCCTCGGAATCCACACCCGCCTGGCTGGAGATCCAGGGAACGGTTCTGATGGGTCAGGTGCCGGATTTTGAACTGGGGCCCGGAAAAGCCGTCCGGATCTCCACCGGGGGCATGCTGCCCAAAGGGACGGATGCCGTGGTCATGGTGGAGCATACCCAGACCATAGATGATGCATCGGTCGAAATTTATAAAAGCGTGGCACCGCTTCAGCATGTGATCGATGCCAATGAGGATTTTTCATCCGGGGACGTGGTTCTGGAAGCCGGTACATTCATCCGTCCCCAGGAGGCCGGGCTGGCTGCCGGGCTGGGGTTCACCACGCTGCCCGTACACCGGGTGCCGAAGGTGGGTATTATTTCCACGGGAGATGAAATTATTCCCATCGACCAGGAACCGGCCCCGGGCCGGATCCGGGATATCAACTCCTATGCCCTGAGCGGTTTTGTTCAGGAAGCCCATGCCAAAGTGATCCGGTACGGGATTGTCAAAGATGACCCGGATCAGTTGCGTGCGGCGTGTGAAAAAGCCCTGGCACAAACCGATATGGTGCTTATTTCCGGGGGCAGCTCCGTGGGGACCAGAGATTATACCGTGGAGGTGCTTTCCGCGCTGCCCGATACCCGGATACTGGTCCATGGCATGTCTGTGAGCCCGGGCAAACCCACCATTCTGGCAAAAAGCGGCACCAAGCCGGTATGGGGTTTGCCCGGCCAGGTGGTCTCCGCCATGGTGGTGATGAAAATGGTGGTGATCCCCTTTTTAAACCGGATTCAGGGGTACAGACAACCGAAACCTGTGATGCGGGTGCCGGCTATACTGACCCGGAACGTGGCGTCTGCCCAGGGCCGTCGCGATTTTGTCCGGGTGATGCTGGAAAACGGCCCGGAGGGTATGACGGCAAAGCCGGTTCTCGGCAAATCCGGCCTGATTCGAACCATGATTCATGCAGACGGTCTTCTGGATATCGGCGAAAATCTGGAAGGGCTGGAGAAACATACCGTCACCCAGGTGATTCTTCTTTAAAATGCCAACATGAGGAAAGCAGTGATGACATCTAAACGAAATGTGTATCTGGATACACAACCCATTGAAACAGCCCGGCAGATTCTGATGGACCGATTTAAAGACCGGGTTACCGATGTGGAGACCATCGATGTGACAGCCGCCCAGGGGCGTGTTCTGGCTTCACCGGCAATTGCTAAACTGTCCAGCCCCAATTTTCACGCGGCTGCCATGGATGGGATGGCCGTGGATGCGAAACAGACATTCGGTGCCAGCGAAGATGCCCCCAAAGTGCTGGTTCCGGAAGAAACCGGTTTCTGGGTCAATACCGGCCATGCCATGCCGCCCGGCACCAATGCCGTGATCATGATCGAACATATCAATATCATTGATGAAACAACCGTTGAAATTGAAGCACCCGTGTTTCCCTGGCAGCATGTGCGAAAAATGGGAGAAGACATCGTGGCCACCAAACTGCTGTTTCCCAGAGGCCATCAGATCAATGCCTATGCCATGGGAGCTTTGTTGTCCGGGGGCGTGTTTCAGGTCAATGTGTACAAAAACCCCCGGGTCCTGATCATTCCCACCGGGTCGGAACTGGTTCAGTGGCATGAGACATCTTTGGAACAAATGGTTCCGGGACAGGTAATCGAATCCAATTCCACGGTGCTCAAAGCCCTGTGCCGGGATAACGGGGCTGTTGCCGATCGTCATCCCATGCTCAAGGATGATCTGGAAACAATTACAAACGCGGTGGACCAGGCAGTGAAGGGCGAGTATGACATGGTGTGCATCATTGGCGGTTCCTCAGCCGGGTCTGAAGATTTTGCAAGGCCGGTGATGGCATCCTTAGGCCGGGTCATGGTTCACGGGGTGACCATGATGCCCGGGAAACCGGTATTGATGGGAGATATCTCAGGCAAACCGGTATTCGGTATTCCCGGATATCCGGTTTCCGCCATTGTGGCATTTGAGCAGTTTGTGGGGCCGCTGCTGCGCTTTATGCAGAAACTGGCACCTGTGGAAGACCGGTTTGAACCGGTGGCTCTGGCCCGGAAAATCGCTTCCAAACTGGGGCAGGATGAGTTTTTGCGGGTAAAGATCGGATCCGTGGACGGGCGGCTCATCGCCTCCCAGCTGCCCAGGGGGTCGGGCAGTATCACCACATTGACCGAAGCCGACGGCATCATTCAGATCCCTAGGGATGTGGAAGGGATTTCCGAAACCGAAACCCCGACTGCCCGATTGCTCAAACCCTTGTCCGCCATCGAGAATACCCTGGTGATCACCGGGTCCCATGACAATACCCTGGATCTTTTGGCCGACCAGATGCGGCGCGATCATGACGGCATTAATATCTCATCGAGTCATGTGGGAAGCATGGGCGGGCTCATGGCGATTCGGAACAATGCCTGCCACCTGGCCGGGGCCCATCTCCTGGACCCGGAAGACGGTTCCTATAATGTCAGTTATATCAAAAAATATCTGCCCAATATGCCGGTGCGCCTGGTAAATCTGGTCATGCGGCAGCAGGGATTCATCGTGCCCAAGGGCAATCCGGAAAATATCGGGTCCATCAAGGATCTCAAAAACAAAAAACTGCGGTTCATCAACCGTCAGGCCGGTTCCGGCACGCGAATTCTTTTTGACTATAAGCTGCTGGATGCCGGTTTGACCCCGGCGGATATCATCGGATATGACAATGATGAATATACGCATATGTCGGTGGCTGTGGCCGTGTTGTCCGGCCGGGCCGATGCGGGTTTGGGGATCATGGCAGCGGCCCGGGCACTGGATCTGGACTTTGTGCCCATTGTTACGGAATCTTATGATCTGGTGATACCGGAACGGTTTTTCAATACACCCAATGTCCAAATTCTGCTGGAGACCATTGTCGGCGATGCATTCAAGCAAAGGGTTCAGGCCTTGGGCGGGTATGGTGTTGAAAGAACCGGGCAGGAAATCCAGATATAAAAAAACGGCGGGTTTATCATCAAGATAAACCCGCCGGATCAGTCGAATCAATTGTCAGTAATTGTGGATGTTACTGACGCTGGTTTGACCTATGGGTGAAGTTCCACCCGTCGGTTGAGGGAACGGCCGATGTCGGTGCTGTTGAGAGCGACCGGTTTGCTGAATCCGAATCCCTTGGTGGTCAGCCGGTCTTTTGAAATACCGTTGTTTGCAAGGTAGTCAGCAACGGCATTGGCGCGTCTTAAAGACAGGCCCATATTGTACTCTTCGGTACCGATGTTGTCGGTATGTCCCTGGAGTTCCACGTTCATGCCGGGGTTCTTTTTCATGATTTCCACCACTTCATCCAGCAGAGGATAGGCTTCCGGTTTGATCACAGCTTTGTCGAAATCAAACAGGACATCTTCCAGAATCCAGCAACCCACCGCATTCACCCGGGCACCGGCCGGGGTGCCGGGGCATTGGTCATCTTCATCATAAACGCCGTCACCGTCAGAGTCATTTTTTACCGGTGCCGGAGCGGGTGCCGGAGCGGGCGCGTCTTTAAGGAATACCTGAGATACGAATCCAGCCATGCCGCCACTGGGCAAAAGATCGTCTGCCGTGGTGAAAAAACCGCATCCACCGATTTCAGTAATGTCCTGAAGCAGTTGACGTCCTTCGGGTGCATCTCCTACCAGCACCGGGTAGATGCACAGGGAGGAACCGAATCTGTCTTTAAGTGCCTGGGCCTGGGCCCGCACATCGGTCATGTCTTTACCATCACTGATGATAATCACCGCATTGTTCGTTCCGGGCAAAGTTTCCAGATCGGTTTGAGCTGCTGCCAGGGCCTCATCCAGGGGGCTGGTTCCGCCCGGTTTGGTCACATTCCCCAATCCATCCGCCATCGCGGCAGTCGCATAGGGTTCCATGCCGTAAAACAATCTTGTTTTGTTTGTGCATACAGAGGGGTCATGACCAAACGTCCGGAGACCGGCGGTTTGACCCAGTTCCGGGATTGTCATGTTCATACGTTCGACAACGGTTTTGGCGATGTCAAATTTGTTGTCATGCCGCATGGAGCTGGATGCATCCATGATCACCAGAAAATTGTCCACTTTGGATTCTTTTTTCTCCAGATCGAACTGAGCCGGAGTGAATGTGCCGAAATCAACCGGCTCTTTGGCGGCACAACCGAACAGAAATGTCAGTGCCAGCACGGATAAAAAGCTTTGAATAACCCATTTTTTTTTCATTTTTTTCTCCTTGTTTTGATTAGGGTTAACGTTGACGGGTAGTGAAATAATTTGACTTTTTAGATATATAATCGAATTCAATATGCCATACCGATTCGTTTCTAGTTAAGGATCATACAAAAGATTTTGGGTGAAATCAACTGAAATTAATATTCTGTTTTATAAATTAGGATTTCTTTTTTTTCAAAAGGGTGCCCTTCATCCGCTTTCCTGTTCAACTAAATTCTTGCAATTTCGGGCGAACAATACTATTTAAGGATGCTGTTTTTCACAGCCGCTCAGATTAACACTCAATGTCTTTGATCAAGGAAATGGCAAGTTATATGGAAATATATCAGGCAGTCATACTCGGGATTTTACAGGGATTGACCGAATTTTTACCGGTGAGCAGCTCCGGTCACCTGGTGCTGGGACAGCTTTTTTTCGGCATCACGGAATCGTCTCTGGCATTCAATATCAGTGTGCATATGGGAACACTGGGGGCTGTGGCGCTGGTGTATTTTGCCGACATCAGGGGCATGGTGTTGTCCGTGCTGTCTGGTATGGCAAAGACAATCAAACGGCAGCCGGTTGCGTTTGAATCAGATGCGCATTTGAAGCTGGCCGTGTTCATTATGGCGGGATCGGTTCCCACCGCCCTTATCGGTATGGGGTTGAAAAAATTCGAGGATGTCTTGTTTACATCCGGGCTGCTGGTGGGAGCCATGCTTCTGGTGACCGGAACCATTCTGTGGATATCCCGGGGTTTTTACCGGACTGAAAAAACCGGAACCCCTCTGGATCTGAAAAGGTCTTTGATCATCGGTGTCAGCCAGGGGCTGGCCGTGATTCCCGGTATTTCGAGAGCCGGTACCACCATTGCCTGCGGTATGTTCTGCGGCCTGGACCGGCAGACTGCGGCCCGGTTTTCATTTATATTGTCCATCCCGGCTATTTTAGGGGCACAACTCATCAGTATTCTGGAATCTTTGGACCAGGGCGTACAGTTTGACGCCGTCGTGATTTATGGTACACTAACGGCATTTGTCAGCGGGTTGATGGCATTGAAACTGCTGATAAAACTGGTGCATGCGGGGAAATTTCATCTGTTCGCCCCGTATTGCTGGGTGTTGGGAATTCTGGTGGTGTTGTCAACGATTATCTGAAATTTTTTCAAGGAGGAGATATATGGAGTCAGGAATTTTCAGAGAATATGATATCCGGGGGGTGGCCGGTGTTGATATCCTGGATGAGGATGTGAAAAATATCGGCAAAGCCTTCGGGACCCTGGTGAACCAGAAGGGCGGACAAAAAGTATCCGTGGGCCGGGACTGCCGCCTGACATCGGACAGATATTCGGATCTGTTCATACAAGGGGTGTTGTCCACCGGATGTGATGTGGTGGATATCGGCATGTGCCCGACACCGATGCTGTATTTTTCCATTCAGCACCTGGATCTGGGCGGGGGCGCCATGATCACGGCCAGCCATAACCCGCCGGAATACAATGGATTCAAACTCATGAACGGCCAGGATTCCATTCACAGTCAGGGGTTGCAGGAGATCCGGAAAGTCATTGAACGCAGTGCCTATATCACCGGTTCCGGCCGTCTTGCCCGGGAGGATGTCCTGACCCCCTATAAAAAATATATGACAGACCACATCACCATCCCCACCACGATTCGTCTGGGCATTGATGCGGGGAACGGCACCGGCGGCATCACGGCATTGCCGGTTTTAAAAGAACTGGGATGTGAGGTGCATGATCTTTTCTGCGACCCGAACGGGCGGTTTCCCAACCACGAGGCAGACCCCACCCAGAAGAAAAATTTGACCGATCTCATTGCCCTGGTAAAGGAAAAGAACCTGGATCTGGGGGTGGGATATGACGGGGACGCAGACCGCATCGGCGTAGTGGATAAAAACGGTGAGGTGATCTATGGGGATCAGCTCATGGTGATTTATGCCAGAGAAATCCTTTCCCGCAAACCCGGTGCCACCTTTATTTCCGAAGTCAAGTGCTCCATGGTCATGTATGACGATATCCGCCGTCACGGGGGCAACGCCATCATGTGGCGCACGGGTCATTCTTTGATCAAGAAAAAAATGAAAGAAGAAAATGCCGAGCTGGCCGGAGAGATGAGCGGGCACATGTTTTTCAAGGACCGGTATTTCGGATTTGACGATGCACTGTACGCCACCTGCCGGCTTCTGGAAATACTGGCCGCCACAGGCAAGGGCGTGGATGAACTGATCCAGGATCTGCCCAAAACCTTTACCACCCCTGAAATCCGCGTGGAATGTCCGGATGAAATCAAGTTTGATGTGGTGGCGCAAATTACGGCCCATTACAAGGCAAAACAGGAAGTGATCGATATCGACGGCATGCGGGCCGTTTATCCCGACGGCTGGGGCCTGGTGCGGGCCTCCAATACCCAGCCGGCCCTGGTGCTCAGGTTTGAGGCGTTGACCTCTCAGCGCCTGGACGAGATCCGGAAAGACATTGAAACCACCTTGAAACAGATCATTTCCCAGACAACATAAAAAGTGTAAATTTACATGCAATTATCTTCACAGCAGCAGCAGGCCGTGACCCATACCGGGTCTCCGGCCCTGATTGTGGCCGGGGCCGGTTCCGGCAAAACCCGGACCCTGACCGCCAAGTTTTCTCATCTTATCGACCAGGGGTATGATCCCCGGAAAATCCTGGCCATCACCTTTACCAACAAGGCGGCCCAGGAGATGAAATCCCGGCTCATGACCATGACCGGTCTTTCCCAGGACCGGTTCCAGTGGGTGAGAACCTTTCATTCCGCCTGCCTGATGATGCTCAAGCAGCACTGCACGCGTCTGGGATATGTGCCGCCGGTTCAGGTGCTGTCTGTGTACCAGCAGGACAAGCTGATCAAGGAACTGTGTGTGGCAAACAACATTGACAAAAAATACGCCTCCCGGATATTGTCCTTTTTGTCCCGGGCCAAAAACTCCGGCAATCCCCATCAATTTTTTGACAGAAAACCGGTGTTTTTCAATATCCGCACTGCCGATATTTTTGACCAGTATGAGGAGCGCCTGAAACAGATGAACGGGGTGGACTTTGACAATATCCTGCTGAAAACAAGGGACCTGCTCAAAGAACACGAAGATATCCGAAAAGAGTATCAGGCCTGGTTTTCATATATTCTGGTGGATGAATACCAGGATACCAACAATCTGCAGGAAGATCTGACCTCTCTTCTGTTAGGCGCCCACCGCAATCTGTTCTGCGTGGGCGATGACTGGCAGGCGGTATATGGATTCAGAGGATCCAATGTCAACCATTTTCTGCGGTTTTCCAAAAAATACAGGGATGCGAAAATTTTCCGGCTGGAGGAAAATTTTCGGTCTGCCAATGAGATCGTTCAGGTGGCCAATGACCTGATCGACTACAATCCGGACAAGATGGACAAACACTGCTTTTCCCATAAAAAAGGCGGGGTGGTGGAAATTTACGATTTTCTGTCCGATGCCCATGAAGCCGAGTGGGTGGCCCGGCGGATCAAGGCCATGAACCGCCAGGGCCAGGGCATTGCCTATGACCGCATGGCCGTGGTGTACCGCACCAAATTCTGTTCTTTGCCTTTTGAAAAAATATTCCGGGCCTTCCGGGTTCCCTACCGGCTCATGGGGGCCCAGGGGTTTTTCGAGCGCATGGAGGTTCTGGATATCAATTCTTATCTGAGTGCCGCGTTTTTTCCCAATGACGATCTGTCTTTTGAGCGGGTGGTCAACACGCCGAAGCGGGGGATCGGGCCGGCCATGATCAAGAAAATGGCAGCCATGCGCAACACCGGCACCAGTCTCCAGGATGCCGCACGGATCATGGTCAAAGAACGGGTTCTGACCCCGAAAATCCATGAAAATCTGTCCCGGGTTCTGGAAATTCTGGACTGCATCCGGGACATGGCCCCGGCCCCGGCCATGGAAGAAGTGATCGCTCAAACCGGTTATTATGAGTACCTTGAAAAGAAAACCAAGACCAAAGCGGAGTGGATCTCCAAAAAAGAGAATATCGAACAGCTGATTCACACGGCCCGAACCAAGGCGGATATGCTGTCCTATCTGGAGGAAGCGGCCCTGATCCGTGAGGACAAGGAAGACGAAGATACGGATTCCGACGGGGTGGCCCTACTCACCATTCATTCCGCCAAAGGCCTGGAATTTGACACCGTGTTTGTGGTGGGATGTGAGGAGCGCCTGTTTCCCCACTGGCGGTCCATTGACGACGGGGATGCGGCCCTGGCTGAAGAACGGCGCCTGATGTATGTGGCTATGACCCGGGCGGAACGGTTTTTATACCTGACCCATGCCAATTACCGTAAAGGGGAATTTGCCATGCCCAGCCGGTTCATCGGTCAGATCAAAGAGTGCCTGGATTAGGCCTGTTCCAATGGATCTTTTCGAAACCATCCGTGCCCCCATGGTCCGGCTGTCCCTGACCCTTTTCCGCAAGGGCAGCCAGGCCATTCCCTCCGACCACAAAGGCATTTTCGCCACTTTGTTTTTCATTATTTTTTCCACGGTCACGGGCGTGGGCATTGTGGTGCCCCTGCTGCCCATCTATGCCCATGATTTGGGCGCCACGGGATTTTATGTGGCCATGATTTTCGGGTCTTTTTCCATTTCCCGGGTATTTCTGCTGCCTTATTTCGGGCGGATGTCGGATCAAAAAGGACGAAAACCCTTTATTCTGTTCGGGTTGATTTCCTACACATTGATTTCCATTGCATTTATCTTTTCAGATACCGTGGAAGGACTGATCTTTATCCGGTTCATCCAGGGGGCCGGATCCGCCATGATCATGCCCGTGGTCCAGGCCTATGTGGGGGAGATCACTCCCAAGGGATCGGAAGGATATGCCATGGGGCTGTTCAACTTATCCATGTTTCTGAGCATGAGTCTGGGCCCGCTCATGGGGGGGGTGATACAGGATCTGTGGTCCATGGATGCCGCGTTTATCAGCATGGGGCTGCTGTCTTTTATCGGGGTAATGCTGTGTGTATGGCTCCTGCCGCCTTTGTCCGAGGAACGGCTTCGGTCCGGGCACCAGGCCCTTCAGATTCCCTGGGCCCTGGTGGTTAAAGACAGGGAACTGTTGGGCCTGTTTTCCTTCAGGTATGCCTATACTGCGTGTATCGGTGCCATATGGAGTTTTCTGCCCCTGTTCGGGGCCCAGATGTTCGGTCAGTCCGGTGCCAGAATCGGTCTTCTGGTGACCCTGGGCGTTTTCATATCCGGGATGCTGCAACTGCCCATGGGATATCTGGCGGATCGCATCAGCCGACAGGCCATGGTCGTTTCCGGTGGGGTCATCGCCACTGCCGGCATGATGTGGATTTACTTTGCCGCTTCATTTTTTGATCTGCTGGGTGCCGTGTCCTTGTTCGGTGTGGGCGGCGGGATCGCCATGCCGGCCATTACAGCCCTGGCCGTGGTCAATGGAGAGCAGAAAAAAGCCATGGGATCGGTGATGGCCATATTGACGGTGGCCCACAGTTTAGGCATGCTCACCGGAGCGGTGGCAGCCGGTCTGGCCATGGATTTTTTCAGTCTCAGGCTGGCGTTTCCCGTGTCCGGTATGGTCATGGCCCTGGGCACGGGTGTGTTTGCCTTTCTTCATTTTTCCAGATGCTTTCATCGGTCCTGAAAAGAAAAAAATTACAGCACAGGGATTAAAAATCGTAAAAATGTGATAAAATGAAAGGTCATCTGGAAAATTATAACCAGACATTGAAGAAAAATTTGAAGAAAAAAAAAGGGGGATATGGTGAAATCAATGTATGTCATGACGTGGGCTGCCGTGTTTACAGCCGTTGTTACGATGCTGGCCGGCGGGTGTGCGTCCAGCCGGTCGTCGGAAGTGTATTCCAGGGATCAGGCCCGTCAGGTCCAGACCGTGATGATGGGGACTGTGGAATCGGTCAAGTATGTCACCATCGAAGGGACCAAAACCCCGGTGGGAACCGCTGTCGGCGGGGTTGCCGGCGGGGTGCTGGGCAGTACGGTGGGAGGCGGTTCAGGCCGCACAGTGGCAACCGTGATCGGTGCTTTGGCCGGAGCTGCTGCCGGGACTGCGGCGGAAGAAGGCATCACCCGGAAGCCCGGCCTTGAAATTGTTGTGACAAAAGACACAGGCACCACCATTGTGGTGGTCCAGGAAGCGGATGTGGAAGTGTCCCCGGGAGACCGGGTCCGGATCATCACCGCGGCTGACGGCACCACCCGGGTGTCCAGATAATTTTTTAAAACCATCCATCTGCAAGTTGTGATTAAATAAAAGAGACATTAATGAAAAAACAAATTCAGACCAACGACAAATTGCGCAATATCGCCATCATCGCCCATGTGGACCATGGAAAGACCACCCTGGTGGATGCCATGTTCCGTCAGAGCGGCATTTTCAGGGAAGGACAGCAGGTGGATGAACGCCTCATGGACAGCATGGATCTTGAGCGGGAGCGGGGTATTACCATTGCCGCCAAGAACTGTTCCGTGGTGTGGAAAGATGTGAAAATCAATATCATCGATACCCCGGGCCATGCGGATTTCGGCGGGGAAGTGGAACGGGCCCTGTCCATGGCGGACAGTGCTATCCTTCTGGTGGATGCATCGGAAGGCCCGTTGCCCCAGACCCGGTTCGTTTTGAAAAAAACTTTCGAGGCAAGGCTGCCGGTCATGGTGATCATCAACAAGATCGACCGCAAAGATGCCCGGCCCGATGAAGTGCTGGACATGGTGTATGATCTGTTTATCGATCTGGAAGCCACCGAGGATCAGCTGGATTTCATCTATTTTTATGCCATCGGCAGAGACGGGATTGTCAAAAGAGAACTGGATGCGGATGTGCCCCATCTGCATGACCTGTTTGATACCATTGTCGAACAGATGCCTCCCCCGTCCTATGATCCGGAAGCCCCGTTTCAGATGCTGGTGTCTGATCTCGGATATTCCGACTATCTGGGACGTCTGGCCATCGGCAAGGTGTTCAACGGAGCTGCCGCGTCCAATGAATCATTGGTGTGTCTGGGAGAAAATGACCACCAGATTCTGTTGAAAGTGACCAAACTGCAATCCTATAAAGGCATGACCCTGGTGCCGGTGGACCGGGCCGATCCCGGCGATATTGTGGTGCTGTCCGGTATCGAGGATGTCAGGATCGGAGATACCATCTGTACCCGCCAGGCCCCTTGTGCCCTGCCCCGGATCACAGTGGATGAGCCCACGGTGTTCATGCAGTTTGCCATTACCAATTCGCCGTTTGCCGGCAGAGAAGGCAAATATGTCCAGTCCAGGAAAATCCGGGAACGCCTGCTCAAGGAAACCTTGAAAAATGTGGCCATTGAGGTGGAAGACAGTACCACGGACGAAAGTTTTGTGGTCAAGGGCCGGGGCGAGCTGCAGCTGGCCATTTTGATTGAAACCATGCGCCGGGAGGGGTTTGAGCTTTGTGTGAGCCGGCCAAAGGTGATTTATAAGCAGGGTCAGGGGGAAACTCTGGAACCGATTGAACATCTTTTTGTGGATTGTGAAGAGGATTTCATGGGGGTGGTGACGGAAAAACTGTCCATCCGCAAAGGCAAAATGACCAATTTGGTGAACAACGGCAAAGGAAGGGTCCGCATCGAGTTTTCCATCCCGTCCCGTTCCCTGATCGGTTACCGGGACGAATTTCTCACCGACACCCGGGGTACCGGGATCATGAATTCCTATCTGGCGGGATACGAGCCGTTCCGGGGGGAATTCCCCGTGCGTTTCAACGGGTCTCTGGTCTCAGACCGGCAGGGCACGGCCGTGCCCTATGCCCTGTTCAACCTGGAACCCCGGGGCCAGCTGTTCATTGTGCCCGGCACCCCGGTGTATGAAGGTATGGTGATCGGTGAGCACAACCGGGCCACAGATATTGATGTCAATCCCTGCAAAGAGAAAAAACTCACCAATATGCGGGCATCGGGCAAGGATGAAAACGTGGTGTGTACGCCCGTGCGGGAGATGACCCTGGAAAAAGCCATCCATTTTATCACAGATGATGAAATGGTGGAGGTGACCCCGGTGTCCATCCGGTTGCGCAAAACGATTTTAAATGCCCAGAAGCGGCACCAGATGGCCGGGAAACTCAAGAAAAAAGAGAAGGAATAGAAACGCCGTCCCCCCGGGGCACCCTGTGACCGGCCCGAGATTTTCAAATCTGACGGCCCGGCCCCAAGGCACCCCGGGGGACTTGTTCCACGTTATTGGCGTTCATCCTGTCTGTGATGGTCTGATGTGATCTGTTCAGGTCAAAAAAACAGATCGCATCAGGCATGGATAATTTTGAAGTCACTGCCTTCGGGGTGGTCTGCCTGGAACCGGGTCAGACGGTCCGCCAGTTCGTTGAACCGCTCTTTTCCGGTCAATGACACACAGGCCCGCAACCCTTCGTGGCGGTCACTGCCCGTGGTGCTCAAGGAGATGGCGCTGATGCCGTAATAAAGCAGTTCCTCCACCAGTTCCACGCCCGTGAATCCCGGGTAGGAGATGGTGAAATAAAACCCGTCGGCAATGGGTTTGTCATCATCCATGTCATACACAATCTTGAATCCGTTTTGCGTAAACATCTGTTTCATGGCCCCGGCCCGGTCCCCGTATTCTTTGACATGGTCCACAAAATTGAATTCCCCGGAGTTCACTGCTTTGAGCAGCCCTAACAGCCCGTACTGGTTGGAGTGGGACACCCCGGAGCTTAACGCATACATGGCCCCGAAAATATAGGCATATCCGAACCGGTCGCTGCCGAAAAACGATTTGAGATTGTTGCCGGTGGAGTGGAACAGTTTTTCCGGAATCGCGGACATGCCGATGCGCTGGCCGGCCATGGAAAAAGATTTGGAACTGGAGATCAAAAGAATGTAATTGTCGGTGAACTTGGCCACGGACGGAATGAACGGGGGCTGGCCCGGTATGGAATAGTTTTTCCGGAAATCCATACCAAAATAGGCCAGATCTTCCATGACAATACAGTCATATTGGGTGGCCAAAGAGCCGATGGTTTCAAGTTCTTTTTCTGTAAAGCAGATCCAGGCCGGATTGTTGGGGTTGGAATACATGATGGCGGCCACATCCCCTTGTTCCAGAAATGATTCCAGCTTGGGCCCCAGTTTGTCGCCTCGGTATTCATATACATCAAAATGGGCAAAGGGCAGTCCCAGAACTTTTGCCTGAAGCTTGTTCACTGGAAATCCCGGATCAATGAACAAGAGTTTTTCTTTCCCCTTGATCCGCCGGCTGCAGCACATCATGGCCATGTAGCAGCCCTGCATGGAGCCTACCGTGGGAAAGCAGGACTCTGCCGGAATCTCAATGTCCACAAAGTTTTTCACAAACGCGGAGATTTCGGTTTTCAGCTGGGGGATACCATCAAACGGCGGGTATTTGGAGCCAACCCCCTGTTTGAGGGCTTCAATTTCCGCATCCACGGCTATCTGCGGCGGGGCCAGACCAGGCACCCCCATTTCCATGCGGATGAAGGCGTCGCCTGTGGCGGTTTCAATATTGTTCACAATCCGGTTCAATTCCCGGATGGAGGCCATGCCCACAGACTCCAGGCCCATTTTATCAATTTCCTGTTTGACAATTTCACGATTGATCGGGGTTTCCATTCACGTCTCCTGAAAAAATCTGATTAAAAAAATAATCAACTATTAACCGGCAAGAGTGTACGGCCTTCCTTGGTTTTTTTCAAGAATTAAATAGCTAAAAAGAATGACAATGATGTAAAGACACTTCAGAACAAGAGAATTCAGGGTTGTTTCCCGGTCATTTTGTCATGGAATCGCTGCACATGATCTGTGATGATGGCGGATGCGGCAGCCCCGTTTTTTGATTTCATGGCGGCAATGATCTTGTCAAAGTCCTGGAGGTTTTCCAGGGTCCGCTCCCGGTTCATGGGAAGAAAATCCTGGTAATACCGATGAATGTTGTCATGTATACTTTTCTGGACAAACTGGAACACGGGATTCCGGGTCATGGTGCCGATATAGGTGTGCATGGCTTCATCGGTTTTCAGGAAACTTTCCCAGTCCTGGATATCATAACAATGCCTGGCCCGGGCCTGCATTTGCTCCAGTTTTTCAATGTCTTTTGGGGTGGCCCGTTCCGTGGCCAGTTCCACCAGGCTGCCTTCTATTTTGATCCGGAATTCGGACAAATGTTCCAGAGATACTTCACCGGACTGGATCAGCAGTGCCAGAGATTCCATGAGAGGATCCGTGTCGATCTGCTTGACAATGGCGCCGCCGGCGACCCCCAGCTTGATTTCAATCAGTCCTTTCTGTTCCAGGACCCGCAGCGCTTCTCTCAGGGTCCCCCGGCTGGTGTTGAACATCTCCTTGAGGTCCCGCTCCGCTGGCAGCCGGGTGCCAGGGGCCAGTTTCTTGGTCAGAATGGCCTCTTGTATCTGGTCGACCACGTCTTGAAAGACCCGACTCTGTTTGGCGCGCTTAAACATAAAAAAATCCGTTTTTCCGCTTGAATTGTCTATGGTGCAACCCAGTTCTTATGGCTCCTAATCCTAATGGTTAAACCATTTTGTTCCCCTTTGTCAAATCTTTTCAGGGGAATTGAACCCATGGCAAGGAATGCGGCAATAGAGGTTGTAAAAAATAACTGTTCAATAATGAAATGACCGTTATCTGGAAAGTGATGCCTGGAGACCGGTCAATTATCGGATATTTTTTCGTGAATATGGCCGGTGTTTTCTGCCCGAAGGCCTCCGGGAAGCGGTGACAACGTCTTTCTGCCGCTGTTTTTTGACAGGGTCTTTTTCCACAAACACAGACGTTCGGGTGAACGGATCACGGCCTGTGTGATACATCAGGGTGGAATATGTGGCCGGCGTGGGGGTGAAAATCTGGACCTGCTCGGGCGTGGTTCTCAGTTTGTCTGTGGTAAAGCGTTTCAAAGAAGCCATGTCGGCCTGGGTGCATCCGGGGTGGGCCGCCATCAGGTAATAGGTTAAAAACTGGGGTTTGCCGCAGTCGGCGGACAATTTGTCAAACGCAGACTTAAAAGCCAGCAGATCATCAATGGTCTGTTTGCCCATATGATTTAACACATGTTTTTCACAGTGTTCCGGTGCCACTTTGAGCTGGCCGGACACATGGTCTTTGACCAGTTTTTTCAGAAACGCCATGCCATGTTTTTTGTCCTGCAGAATCAAATCGTAACGGATTCCGGAGGTGATAAACACTTTTTTGATGCCGGGCAGGGCGTACAGTTTTTCCAGCAACTCCAGGTATCGGGAATGGTCCGGCCGCAAAGTGTGGCAAATGTCGGGGAACAGGCAGCTTTTGTCCTGGCAGGCCCCTTTGGATAATTTTTTCGGGCACTCATACCCGTACATGTTGGCGGTGGGTCCGCCCAAATCCATGATGTTTCCTTTAAAATCCGGATGGGCCGTAAACTGCCGGGCCTGCCGGAGAATGGAACCCGGGCTTCGGGACTGCACCGTTCGGCCCTGGTGGACCGTGATGGCACAGAACCGGCATTCCCCGTAGCATCCGTAATGGGTGGGGATGGCAAACCGAATGGTGTCCAGGGCCCGCACCGGTCCCATGGCCTTGTAAAAAGGGTGGACATCATGTTCATATGGAAGATCGTGGATTTCGTCCATCTGGGCCGTGGTGGAAACAGGTGACGGTGGATTCAGCACCAGGTACCGGTCCTGGTGGGCCTGACACAGCTGTTGCCCTGTGACCGGATCGGTGTTGCGGTAAAATGTGGTGAATGCATCCGTGTAAGCCCGGCTGTTTTTGGCAACCGTGTCAAAACAAGGCAGTTCCACTCCTTTCCGGGTTCCGGAAATATAGGCGATGCCGGGGATGTTTTCCACGGGTTGTTTCTGTTTCAGGGCCTGTGCCAGAACGCGGATGGTGGTGTGCCCCATACCAAACACCAGGTAATCAGCTTTGGCGTCAAACAGAATGGACCGCCGGATTTTGTTGGACCAGAAATCATAATGGGCCATGCGCCTCAGGCTGGCTTCAATACCACCTAAGATTATGGGGGAACAGGGTTTGCAGAACCGCCGGATCAGGTTGGTATAGGCGATCACAGCCCGGTCCGGCCGGCGATTGTTGATATGGCCCGGGGTGTAGTCATCGATCTTTCGCCGTTTTTTCAAAGGCGTGTAATTGGCCACCATGGAATCCACGGCCCCGGCCGTGACCCCCCAGAACAAAGCCGGGGGGCCTAAGCGCAGGATATCCTTGTCCGTGTTCAGGTCGGGCTGGGCAATGATCCCCACCCGGAATCCGTCTTTGATCAGGATTTTGCCGATAAGGCTGATGCCCATGAAGGGCGAGTCAATATAGGTATCGCCCGTGACCAGAATGATGTCCAGTCGGTTCCAGCCCAAAGCAGTCACCTCGGCCATGGTGGTGGGGATGAACATGGGCTGTATCAGCAGTTGGAATTCATCGGATCGGTACGATTTCCAGCCAGTATCCGTCCGGATCATTGATGAAATAGATGCCCATATCTTTGTTTTCATAACAGATGCAGCCCATCTGTTTGTGAAGGGCGTACGCCGCGTCAAAGTCATCGGTTTTAAATGCGATGTGAAACTCTTCATCCCCCAGATCATAAGGAGTGGTCTGGGATTTGAGCCAGGTCAGTTCCAGTTTGCAGGGGCTGGTGCCGTCTCCAAGATATACGATGATATAACTGCCGTCATCGGCTGTGGTGCGCCGGGTTTCCTTCAGCCCCAGCGCTTTTTCATAAAATACCAGGCTTTTGTCCAAATCCAGGACATTGATGTTGAAATGGTCGATGGTAAATGTCATTGTTTCCCTTTCGTTATTTGCAGGTCTGTTTGAGACGGTTGTAATCAATGGCCCGCTGGATGGCAATACCGCTTTGTTCGGCAATGGCCAGGGCAAAATTGATGTCCGCATGGGAGAACTGCCGCACCTCTTCGGTGAGCAGGCGTAAAATGCCGATCACTTCCTCGTTGAACGTGACCGGGACAGCCAGAATACTGCTGATGCCTTCCAGTTCCGCTTCTTTGTGATATATGGTGTGAAGATCTGTTTTGGCATCCAGGATCACCACGGGTTCTCCCTGTTTCAGATAATAAGTGGCCAGTTCCTTGTCTAAAGGCCCTCTTTCCAGATAGGTCTGACTTAATCCATACGCGGCTTTTAATTCAAGATCGCCCTTGTTTTCTTCCATCAGGCGGATGGTGGCGGCTTTCAAATTCATGACTTCAGGCAGACGGGTGACAATCAAATCCAGGATTTTGTCCAGTTCATAGGTGGTATTGATTTTTTTGCTGATGGCATGGATGGTTTCAAAATAATCCAACTGGGTCTGCTGATCGGCGAAAATCCGTGCATTTTCAATGGCAATGCCGCATTGTTCGCCTAAGGCGGCGACAAAATTGATTTCATCCGGGTTGAAATGATGCGGTTTTTTGCATAATACCCGCAAAATGCCGACATTCTTGCCCCGAATGGAAATCGGCACTACCAGAATGGATTGAATACCCTCTTGTACGATGCTTTCTTTGTATTGAATCCGGGGATCATTGGCTGCATCTTCAATGACAATGGGGGTGCCTTCAAGGGCCTTGAAAACCGGTTCTTCATGGTCAATGGGGCCGCGATTCAGGTAGGCTTCACTTAAACCGCTGGCACTGCGCAAAACCAGTTTTTTGTCGGCATCGTTCAAAAGACGAATGCTGGACCCATCCACGTCCATGATTTCCGGCAGCGTTTGTGTGATCAGTTTAAAAATATCATCAATGTTCTCTGCGGTGGTAATTTTTTTGGTCACATCAATAAATAGATCAAAATATGACGCTTTGCATGTGGCTAATTCCATTTAATACCCTTTTGGTTCGGTTAATTGAATGTGTCCGGTCATGACGTGAAATAGTAAAACTTAAATATATTTCAGCATTTGGTTCTGTCAATAAAAAATATATCCGGCCTGGTTGATGAAAATGTCTGTTTCCCTTTTAGGGGTTTCATTGCTATACTGGCATCATGAATGGAAAAAGGACGCAACCAAATCGTATTTTCCAAAATATGCCATCCGGTTGCCAGGTGATCCAAATGGGGTGGCATCTTTTTCTGGTGATGCTTCTGGGCTGGATTGTGGTCGGGTTGCCCATGGATTCGTCCGGTTTTTCTTATACGACATCGGATTTTAATCAGTTCCAGTCCAGGATCATTGATCATCGGAACCGGGTGAATCCAAAATTCAAAAAAGTACTGCGCCGGCAGACATTGTATATTATCGTTCATACATCAGAGCTTGGCTTGTCCGCTACCCTGCGGGTAGTGGCCAAAGGCAAACAGTTGACAAACGGCCGCAGCACACCCGGGGGGCATGCCAATTACGTGATCGCCCGGAACGGAGACACCTACCGGATACTGGACAAACAGTTCCGGGCCGACCATGCCGGGCTGTCCATGTGGAAAGGCCGGAAAGATATTTCCTCGGTTTCCATCGGCATCGAGCTGGTGGGATACCATAATGCGCCGCTGACGGATGCACAATACCGGTCCATGGGGTTGCTGGTCAAGATTCTTCAAAACGTTTACCGCTTAGGCGATCACGCAGTGCTGACCCACAGTCAGGTGGCGTTCGGCAGGCCCAATCCCTGGTTTCCTAAAGATCACCGGGGCAGAAAACGGTGTGCCAAAAATTTTGATCGTGCCCGGGCCGGACTGGGACCAACGCTTGATAATGATCCGGATGTTATCGCCGGACGTCTCTTGCCGGACCCGTACCTGGCAGAGCTGTTTTACAGCCCCGGGCCTGCGGTGGCCGCCCGGATTGCCGCCACGGGTCCGGTTCCCGAGCTGATTTCAAAAGACCGAACCGCCTGGTCCATTGCCGGAGAAGAATATGACCATCCGACTACCGTATATGTGCTTCCCGGTGGCCGACGGATTACCGGAGACCAGATTGCCGGCGCAGTCGGATGGCATCTGCTGCCGGTCAGCACCCGGGTTCTGTTGAACCAGGAGACGCAGCCGGCTGAAACCAATATTCTGGAATATCCAGTAAAAACCATCACCGACCAGATGACAGCCTGGTCCCATGCCGGTCCGGCATATAAATTTGATTCCACCATCTATTTTCTGCCGTCCGGTATTGTCCGGTCCGGATCCCGGATCCCCGACTGGGATGATCTGCCTGTGAACACCCGTTTGATTGTGGGATATCAGGGACCGTTTGCCGTCACCCGGCAAAAAACCGCCTACCGGATTGCCGGTCACAGGTACAAAGAACAGACCACCGTGTATTATCTGCCGCCCGGGCGTGTGAAAACCGGCGCGCAGATAACCAATTTCGCCGGCCTGCCGCAAGGGACACTGCTTTACCTGCCCATGGACAGTCTGCCCCCGGGATAATTGCAGACGTCAGTATGTGTAAAACATCTGTTGAATTTGATGCCGGGGAACTCTTTTAAACAGCGCCAGCATGAGCAGTATGCGCGCCTTGGCAGGATTGAGTTCATCTGAAGCAATAAACCCCAAAGTGTCGTCATCCACTTCCATATTCCGGCCCACCGTTCCGGTCGGTACCCGTGAACTTCGGACAATGCAGAACCCTGAAGCCGCCTTTTGGGCGGCTTTTTTTATTGTGGCCTGATTCATGTTTCCATTGCCGTCACCGGCAATGACAATGCCTTTGGCCCCGGCGGCTGACGATAAGTCGATCAGATCCGGCGGCATATCAATACAGGCATAAATGATGTCCACCCGGGGCAGTGTCGGATGGGGGGGGTGACAGAACCGGCTGGAAAATTCACTCAGATAGGTGTGCCGCCTGAAGGGGAATCGAAAATAGGCGGTTTTCCCGTAATTAACGGTTCCCACCAGGCCGTTGACAGGGGATAAAAATGTTTCCACGGATGTGGTATTGGTCTTGGTCAGAGAATGGGCCCCGTGAATCCGGTCATTCATTACCACCAGGCACCCTCGTTCCCTGGCATTGGGATCAGCTGCCACAGCCACGGCATTGAACAGGTTCAAGGGGCCGTCCGCTGAAATAGCATTGGCCGGCCGCATGGCCCCGGTCAGTACCACGGGCTTGGGGCTGTCGACGGTGAGATTCAGAAAAAAGGCGGTTTCTTCCATGGTGTCGGTGCCGTGGGTGACGACAATACCGTGAATGTCCTCTTTTTTCATCAGTTCGTTGATGCGGCAGGTCAGTCGGATCAGAATATCAAATGACATGTCCTGGGATCCAACATTGGCGATCTGTTCTCCTGAAATATCGGCCAGCCGGTTCAGATCCGGAACCGCATCGATCATATCCTGAATGGTCATTTGTCCTGCACAGTATTCGGACTGGGAAGGCGTTTGGCTGATACCGGCAATGGTACCGCCGGTGGCCAGAATCCTGACGTGGGATTTCATAAAAAAGCCCCTTTAAAAACAACCCGATTTTTTGGTTGATACCGGTGTGACATCTGCTGATAACATAGCAGACCGGTTTGTTTTTTGCCAGACGTTAATCAGAAACTCAATGAATCTGCTTGAAAAAATAAAGGTTCATGGCTAAGATACCCAAAATGAAACCCTCCATTAGAATATGCAGCCTTTTAATCATGTGTCTGGTATCAGCTGTAACCGTTACCTCCAGGATCTGTGCTCAGGATCAGGTCCCGGTGATGGCAACGGTGTCTGAGCCGCCGGTCCTGGTTCAGGCACAGATGTGTGAAGCCATTGAAAGGTTTCAGCCGGTCAATCCGGCGGTTGTTTTTTCCATTTCTCTGGGACGGGTCTATTGTTTTTCCGCGTTTGATCCGGTTTTTGAAGAAAGCATTGTGTATCATCGCTGGTACCGGCAGGACCGGTTGATATCCAATGCCCGGCTGGTGTTGAATCCGCCCAAATGGTCTTCTTTCAGCAGTATGCAGCTCAGGCCTGCGGACAAGGGGCCCTGGCGGGTGGAAATTGTCGACAGCCGTGACAAATTGTTGAAAACCCTCCGTTTCAGCATTTCAGATTGATTGATGATAGCAAATTTTTTTGATATCGGGTGGCAGAACGGGTTGGATATTGCCCTGAATACCTATATTCTTTTTCGGCTGTATGTGCTGTTCCGGGGGACCAATGTGCTGCGGGTGCTTCTGTTCATGGGGGTGCTGCTGGTTTTCAGGCAGGTGGCATTTTCCATGGGACTGATCATCACCAGCTGGGTGATGCAGGGGGTCATTGCCGTTGCCGCCCTGGTGATCATTGTGGTGTTCCGCAACGAAATATCATCGGTGCTCAAAACCAGGGATCTGAAATTTTTTTTATGGGGGATTCCCCGTCAGCAGCTGAAAACTCCGGTGGGAATCATTGTTGAAAGCGTTTATGAACTGGCCAGACAAAAAATCGGCGCGCTGATTGTGCTGCCCTTGAGCAGAGGGATGGAAAGTGTGGTTCAGGAGGGAATCACCTGGCAGGGAAAACTGTCCAAAGAGATGCTCATCAGTATTTTCTGGCAGGACAATCCGGTTCATGACGGGGCCGTGGTGATCCAGGGAGACCGGATTACGGATGTGGGTGTGATTCTTCCCCTGTCAAAACGCACGGATCTGCCTTCCCGTTTTGGTACCCGGCACCGGGCCGCTATCGGTCTGGCGGAACAGACCGATGCCATGGTGATCGTGGTATCTGAAGAACGGGGCAAAATTACGCTGGTCCGGGACAAACAAATTTACGACATCAATGATGCCGCTGTGCTTGAAAAAATGCTGATTCAGCATGCTGGCGGAGACTCCTCTGTCAGGGATTTAAAAAAACAGACAAGGGAACTGGCGATTGCCGCTGCCGTGTGTCTGGCCTGTGTCACCGGGCTTTGGCTCAGTTTTTCCAGGGGGGTGGAAACGCTGGCCACCCATGATGTCCCCGTCGAATTTGTCAAAACAGATCAGAGCATGGAAGTCTTTTCTTCATCTGCCAGCAGTATCCGGCTGCTGGTCAGCGGTTCCAGACCTCTGATCCGGTCTTTGAAGCCGGACCGCATCAATGTCAAGCTCAACCTTACCCATACTACGCCGGGTAAAAACAGCCTGTCAGTCGGGCGGAATGCAGTTTCGCTGCCACCGGGCATTTCAGTGAAAAGCATCGAGCCGTCCATGCTGGAGGTGTTTGTGGATGTGCCTTTAAAAAAGGAGATTGCGATTCAGGCTTTCTGGGTCGGCAGCCTTTCTCAGGATCTAATCATGACCCAGGCCTTGATTGAACCGGAAAAGATTTTGGTTGTCGGACCTTCCCTGGCTCTCCGGGAGATCGAAACCCTTTTTACCGAGCCGATTTCCCTGGACGGCATCACTGAATCGGGTAAAATCACCACAGGTATCGTTTTTACCCCCTCCACCATCCGGCCTGATGATCAGAAGAAAACCAGTGTTCAACTGGAATATTCAGTCCAGCAGCGATAGAAAACCGCTTCCTGAAAAATTTGTGCCAACAGTTTCAGGCCGGATAAAGAGAAGTCTCATTTCGAGCTGTCAGATCCTTGTTTGTTTTTACCTGTGCCGGCTCTGCCGTCATCGCAGGCATCCTGTGGTGATTCATTGGGTCTTGCATGTTCGGCAAACTCAGGGGCCTGGGTACACACATCCAGATCCGCGCCATTGTTTTCTTTTTTTTTATCGTGGTCTGTCATTATATCACCTCATTGCAGCGGCATTCTGTCAATGCTGTCTTTTAACTGATTGATTTCAACTCCCAAACTGACGCACTGTTTGCCTTCCATGCACAAACGGGCATCATCAGGTTCCAGAAATGTTTTTAACGCTTTTTTGTCTTTTTTGAGATACACGGTCCACCGCTGGTTGTCTTTGTCATACCCGACATCCACATCAATGCCGCATTCACCGATATCCGGATAAATGGATCGGATTTTTTCGCATAATTTTTGCTTGTCCATGGCTGCCCTCCTGTGTTGGGGTTAAGGATTGTATTAAATTTTAAGTTAAGAACAGATTCGTGATATTCAAGCGTCATCCATGAAAATCCATCCGCCTGTTTGAAGGCGCGGCCATTCAGACAATCAGCTTGACAGCCTGTGCCAACCTCTTTAGACGGATCGATTTCGCCTGGAAGCCGCACCTGAAAACCCCGCGATCTGGATGCCTGAGAATTCGATGCGGCTTCAATCGTTGATTTATCAACTATTTCTCTTATGTCAGGACTTATCTTTTTAAGGTAAGTCCCACTTCTCACTTATCAAAACCATCATTTTTTTGTTCATTTCAAATTTTTTGCTTGACAATGCAATCGAATTGTATCAAAAAAATGGCTATGAAGTAGATACAATAAAGCAGCATTGCCCAGGGTCATCTTATTCGTAAACAGGGGGGAGGGAATTTATGTCATCAAATCAATACTTTAATCACGAAGGACCGTGGTCGGATGCCACTGATTCGCTGATGTGCACGGATACCGGCGATTGGCGATCCAAGCGCCCGGTCGTGGACAAGGAAAAATGTATTTTCTGCGGGTTTTGCGCGATTTACTGCCCGATTCAGGTGATGGAAATGACAGCGGACAGCTGTTTTCAGCCGGATCTGGATTTTTGTAAAGGATGTGGCATCTGCGCAAAAGAATGTCCCAAGGGCGCGATCACCATGGTTTCGGAAGGGGAGTTTGTATCATGAATACCACAGCTATTTCGTCTAATATCCAAGTTATCACCGGCAACGCGGCCGCAGCCATTGCCGCCAAACTGGCCCGGCCCGATGTGGTGGCCGCCTATCCCATCACTCCCCAGACCGAAGTGATTGAACAGATATCCAGTTTTCATGCATCCGGTGAAATGGATTGCGAACTGATCACCGTGGAAGGAGAAAATTCCGCCATGAACGCGGTGATGGCGGCATCTTTGGCCGGCGGCCGGGTGTTTACCGCATCCTCCTCCTGGGGACTTGTGTTTATGTATGATGCGGTACTGGCCACCGCCGGTGCCAGGGCCCCTGTGGTCATGGTCAATGTAAACCGGGAAACCCCGGGCATTATCGCCGTGTCTTCCGGCCAGCAGGACATGATCTCCACAAGAGATGCAGGCTGGATATTTCTGATTGCTGAAAACTGCCAGGAGATTATGGATCTGGTGCTTCAGAGCTACCGCCTGGCCGAGGATTACGATATTCAATTGCCGGTTATGGTGCATTATGACGGGTTTTTTCTGTCCTATCTGTCCGAAGGCGTGGAAATCCCGGCGCAGGAAACTGTGGATCAGTTTCTGTCCGTGCTGGAATCTCAGCCCAAACGCACCATGCTTCGACCCGGTGAAAAACTGGGCGTGGGAACCCATGGGATTTTAGGCGGGTATATGGAGCTGCGGCATAAACATGTGACGGCCATGGAACGGTCCAAAGCCAAGTTTGATGCCATTGATCAGGAGTTTGCCGATATTTTCAGCCGTTCTTACGGCGGACAGCTGGAAGAGTATCTCACCGAAGATGCGGATATGGTGCTGGTGGGATCCGGGTCCATGTGCGGTACCATCAAATCGGTCATTGACGAGCAGCGGGAAAAAGGCGTCCGCATCGGGCTGGTGAAGATCCGCATGTATCGCCCGTTTCCCCATCAGGCCCTGGTCAAGGCCCTCAAAGGGAAAAAAGCCATCGGCGTGGTGGACCGCAGTCTGGCGTTCGGATTTGACGGCGGTCCCATTTACACGGAACTCAAAGCGTTTGAAACCAAACTGGGCGGCGCTAAACTGGTCAGTTTCATTGACGGCATTGCCAATACCGACATCACCAAAACCAATGTGAAACAGATGATCCAAATGACGGCAGATCTGGCCGACGGCAAGGATGTCCCTGAAGTGACCTGGGTATCTTATCCAAAAGCCAACAAAGATAAGGGGGAAAAATAATATGGCTGAGAAAAACAAAGGCCGGCTGACCAAAGTACTGGATTACCTTAAATATGACGATCCGTTTTCGAAAGGCGTGTCATTCTGCCCGGGCTGCGGTTTGGAACTGCTGCTGCGGTTCATCCCCCGGGTCCTGGGAAATGATATCATCATTACCGGAACCCCGTCCTGTTCCGCCCCGGTACTGCTGGGTCAGAACAAGCAGTCCTGGCATACCCTGTCCTATTTCGGGACCCTGATGACCGGGGCTGCCGCCAATGCCACGGGCCTGGTGCGGTATTACAAAAAGGCGGGGATCGACAACACGGTGGTGTGTTTCAACGGCGACGGCACGGCCAACGATATCGGATTCGGCAACCTTTCCGGGGCCGCGGAACGCAATGAGCCGTTCATTTATATCTGTTATGACAATGAAGGATACATGAACACCGGGATTCAGAAAAGCGGCACCACCCCGTACGGCGCCACCACCACCACCACCCCCTATGGCACGGTGCACAAAGGAAAAAATCTGCGGCGCATGAATTTAGGGGTGAAAATGGCCATGAACAAAATCCCTTATACGGCCACGGCGACCCTCAGCGATCTGGAGGATCTGGCCAAAAAACTGCTCAAAGCCAAAAAGGCCAAGGAACGGGGCTTTTGCTTTCTCCATGTGTTTGCCCCCTGTCCCACGGGCTGGGGTGCGAATCCCGCAGATACCATAGAGATCTGCCGGCAGGCGGTCAAAACCAATTACTTTCCTTTGTGGGAAGCTGAAAATGGTAAAATCCGCATGACCAAAACCGTTAAAAAACCCAAACCCGTAAGCAGTTACACCAAACTGATGAAAAAATTCAATCACATGACTGACGCGGATCTTCAGATTCTTCAGGACGATGTGGAATATGAAACTTGCCTTTTGGGCGGACTGAGTGTGCTGGAAGCGGAATGTCAGCTACCGGTATCTGCGCAAGATTAAGGAGAAAAATTATGATGAGTGAAGTCAGATTCCATGGTAGAGGCGGGCAGGGGGTGGTGACCACCTCCAAGATTCTGGCCAATGCATTTGCCAGAACCGGGCAGTTCGGCGCCAGTTTTCCCATGTTCGGATTCGAGCGTCGCGGCGCGCCGGTCACGGCATTCGGGCGGTTTTCCGACAAACCGGTGAAAGAGAAAACTCAGATCTACAATCCCAATATTCTGGTGGTGCTGGATCCTTCTCAAAAAAATTCTCCGGCCGTGTTTGACGGGTTGTTACCCGGGGGTATGCTCTTGATCAACGACAAGAAAAACAAGGGCGATATTCGTCATGAGAATTTAAGAAAACTGGCCATGGTCGATGCCAACGGCATTGCCATGGAAGAGATCGGACTGCCCATTCCCAATACCGTGGTCGTGGGGGCATTTGCAAAAATGTCGGGCCTGCTGGATATCGACCCGGTTTTAGAGGCGTTGGCGGATTATTTTTCAGGAAAAAAACTGGATGCCAACAGGGTCTGCGCACAAAGAGGGTTTGAGGAGGTAACAACCGTTGATCTTTAGGCAGCGTGACACAGGATCAATACCAACACATAATTTTAAATGTAAAGAGAAAAAGGAGCTGCTATGCCTAGATGGGGAATGGTAATCGATGTCAAACGGTGTATTGCCTGCTGGGGATGCACCATCGCGTGCAAGGAAGAACATTTTTTGCCGCCCGGGGTGTTCTTTAACCGGGTGTTGATTGGAGAAACCGGTAAGTTTCCCACCTCTTCCAAACTGATTTATCCGGTCCTGTGCAACCATTGTGAGGATGCGGCCTGTGTGGAAGCGTGCCCCACGGGAGCCACCTATGTCAGAGAAGACGGCATCGTGGCCATTGATGATACCAAATGCGTAGGATGCCGGGCCTGTATGGTGGCTTGTCCATATCAGCAGCGGACCTACTACGATGAAAAAACCAAAAACCGGGAGTTTTTTCCGGGCCAGGGCAAAACCGAGATGGAAACCATCGGGGAAAAATTGTATCCCTTTAAACTCGGCACCGTGATCAAGTGTAATTTCTGTTCGGAACGCGTGGATGAAGGCATGAAAAAAGGGCTGACCCCGGGCAAGGATGAAGATGCCACGCCCGCATGTGTCAATATCTGTCCGGTAGGCGCCAGAGTGTTCGGTGATCTGGATGATCCCAACAGTGAGATCAACCGGCTGATCATGGAGAAAAAAGGTAAACAACTCAGAAAAGAATTCGGCACGGAACCCGCCGTTTATTATATTGATTAAACAGGAGGCAATATGACCTATAAGACAGATGAAATTTGGGAAGACAAATGGGTAAATACCACCTGTGGTGTCTGCTACTGCGGATGCGGTGCCAAAGTGCGGGTGGTGAACGGGGTGCCGGTAAAAATCGAGGGCATCAAAGAGACCACCATGGGCGGCACCAATGCCGGTCTGTGCGGCAAAGGTGTGGCCGGCCTCATGTACTACCATGATCCCAACCGGATCAAAAAACCGATGCTTCGGACCAATCCGGAAAAAGGGATCGGTGTGGATCCCAAATGGAAAGAGATTGAATGGGAAGAAGCCTATGAAATCATCACCACCAAGATGAAAAAGATCATGGAAGACGATCCCAATAAGATTTTGTTCACCAACCAGACCATGCGGGCGTCTGACGGGCCGCACAACCATCCCTATTTTTATGCCCAGGCGTTTGGTGTTAAAAACAACGGTAACTTCATCATCGGCGGTGGCAGCCTGCACTGCGGAAACGCCTGCCATATGCTGGGGGGCCTGATTCACGGGGCCTGGTCCATTGCACCTGACTGGCGGTACACCAAATATGTGCTCAAATGGGGTTCCAGCAAAGGCACCGGCTCCGGACATTCCGCCATGACCAACGCAAGGCTCAGGGCCGATGCCGTGCGAAGAGGCATCAAAGAGATCGTGTTCGATCCCATGGGTAATTTTGCCGGGGGTAAAGCCACGGAATGGCTGGCCATTCTGCCGGGCACGGACACGGCTGTGGGTCTGGCCATTGCCAACTATATCGTGAACATGCGCGGGGAAATGGATGAACTGTATCTGAAAGCCAAGACCAATTTCGTCTACCTGATCAAGGAAGACGGTACCTACATACGTCACGAAAAAAGCAACAAACCGTTGGTGTATGATACCAAAGCCGGCGAGATCAAGGAATATGACGATCAATCCGCCGCCTGGGAAGACCTGGCCCTGGACGGTGAGTATGAATACAACGGGGAAAAAGTACGTCCCTGCTTTGTACCGTTCAAAGAGCATTTGAAACAGTTTACCATTGAATGGGCTTCAGAAATTTCCACTGTACCGGCCGCCAAGATTCTGGAAGTGGCCAAGGGCTGGGTGGACAACGCCCAGATCGGATCCACCATCACCATTGAAGGCAAAACCTTTCCTTACCGGCCGGTGTCATCGGTCACGTTCCGGGGATCCCAGGGCCATACCAACGGGATCCATCAGGTGGCAGCCATCGACCTGATGGCCCAGCTGGTGGGGGCCGAAGATGTTCCCGGCGGTACCCTGGGATGGCCGGCCATCCGCCGGGCCTATCCGGGCGGCAATTACGAACAGACCTGTAAAGTGGGCACTGATGGCGTGATCGTTCCGTCCGTGTTCTATTCCCATGATCCCTGGCCGGTGCATGCGCCCAGCTATCCGGCCACCAACATGGGATGCGTGGATGTGTGGACCCATTGTACCCTGTCCCATATTCCTTATGTGGAAGAAGTGGATTACATTCATGATAAACTGGGCATGAAAGCCAAACCTGAGATGATTTTCGGTATTTCCGCCAATTTTATCATCAGTAATTCCGACTGGGATACGGCAGTGAAAAACTTCAAAGACTGCTTTGTGGTGCAAAACGACCTGTGGATCAATGAAACCGATCAGGCCATTGGCGACCTGATTTTGCCGGATGTGTCTTATCTGGAAAAAGACTGCTGGTCTTCGGAGATCGATGCGTTCTTTTTTTCCGGATCGCCTTCCTATGAAGACTGGTATGTGCATCTGCAGAAACCGGTGGCCAAACCCATCGGAGAATCCCGGTTCTTCATGGATGTGTACCTGGAGGTGGCGCATCGGGTGGGCGTGCTGGACAAGTTCAACGCCAAGCTCAATGATTACTATCGGATCGAGGATCCTGAACTGCAGATCAAGCCCGGTGAAAAACTGACCTGGAAAGAGATCGGCGAACGGGTTCTCAGATGGGTGTACGGGCCTGACAAGGAAAAAATCGAAGAACAGGGATACGCCACCTGGCATAAATCCATTGAAGATGTTTACTGGCGGTGGGAGATCGATTCCAGGTGCCCGGTGTACATGGAATATCTGATCCATGACAGACGTAATATGGAAAAAATTTTTGAGGAAACCGGTTTTGACTACAAAAAGCTTGAAATGGATATGGATCAGTATACGCCGCTGCCTTCCTGGTTCTGGCCTGAATCCCACAAAGATCTGGATGATGAATATGACCTGCTGGCATTCTCTTATCGGGATATTCTGCACACCAACAATACCACGTTCCAGAATCCGTATGTGGATGAGGTGTCCCAGATGTGCCCCTATACCTTTACCATCACTTTAAATACCACCATGGCAAAGGAGCGGGGATTCAAGGATGGAGATATCATCTGCATTGAGAATAAATACGGGGTCAAGGAAAAAGGGATTGTCAAAACCATGGAAGCCCAGAGTCCCAAGGTGATCGGTATTGCCGGCCAGGGCGGGTTGTGGGCGGACGGACGACCCATTGCCAAAGGCAAAGGCGCCAATTTCTGCAAACTGCTGCCGGCCAAGCTCAAATATTTTGATCCGGTCGCCGGTAACATGGAGACTGCGGTTGCTGTCAAGATTTATAAAGTAAATTAGGAGGGTATTTCCATGAATGATAATCACCAAAATCTGGTTGAAACCATGTTTCCGTCTGATGGCTCCGGGATCAAACCCTATGAGTGGATGATCAGTCCGACCCGTCAGCGGCAGTGGATCGATGAAAAAGGTATTTTTCTCTGGCTGGCGTTCTTTTTCTCTGAAATCGGTGCCGGCCTGTATTTCATGTCTCTGTTTTACAGTTTCCGGCCCGGGATCGTGATCGGCTGGCTGATCACGCTGATTTTGGGCGGGGTGATTCACATGCTGTATCTGGGCAACCCCAAACGGGCCTGGCGTATGCTCATGAAGCCCAATACGTCCGAACTGTCCCGGGGAATCTGGATCATCGGTGTGTTTGCCGTTCTGGGATTTTTGCAGATGATCACTCCGGGCGGATTTAATATGGTGTTCAATTTCATCATGGGCATTTTATGTCTGCTGATCATTTCCCATGGGTTTGCCACTATGAACGTGGTTCGTGCCCTGCCGGCATGGAGTTCCACCGTTGTGCTGCCGTTGTCCATCATTTCCGGGATCTGGGTGGGGCACCAGCTGCTTCAGCTGTTGTTCGCTCTTTCCGGTAGTGCCACGGTGGTTTCCGGCATGGAAGTCTGGGCTGCCACGTTCTTTCTGATCTATATTCTGTGCATCGGGCTGTATGCCTGGGGCACATGGCATATGAGTGACGTGGCAAAAATTTCCGTTAAAAAGATGCTGGAAGGCGATCTCAAACGGATCACCTATGTGGGTGTCGGGGTGCTGGCCGTTCTTTTGCCTCTGATTTTTACTTTGATTATGTGGGGCGGCAGCACCAACGGATTTCTGGTTTTCCTGCGCCTGGCATCTGTTCTGGCAGGGGATCTGGCTATTCGGTACCTTATTATGAAAACGGCGGTGTATAATCCCTTGATTTAGAAATTGTTTTGTCATCTTTATCTGAAGCACAGGCAGTTCAGGGAATCATTTTTCTGTGCTGTCTGTGCTTTTTTTATCAGGCCCTTTCATGAGTTGAAGTTGAAAAAAAAAAGAAAACAATATATGGTCTTTTTTATAATGAAATGGTCGGTCTGTCTTTTACAAGTTCAAAAGACAGCAAAGAATCTTTTTCATCAAAAACGGGATATTAAATGACTGATAAAAATCAAACCGAAACCCCATTGGCGGCGGAAGAGACCAAACCGGTTCCTCAGGCCAGAGTCAAATTCGAGGTGTACGGAGAGGAAATGATTGAAAAAGAAGTGAAATCCTCCGGCAACAGTGGCAGAATATATCTGCCACCCAACTGGGTGGGTCATACGGTCAAAATTATCAAAGTAGAATAACAGGGAGGATGTTTTGGAAGAACCGATCATCAGAGAAATCCGTCTGGAGGACGCCCAGGCCATAGAAGATATCCGTGCCGCCATCTCACCCCAGGATGCCAACGTCGATTTTCTCAAGCTGGTGAAACAGCAGGTATCCGATGGAAACGGCACCACCAGCCTGGCCGCGGAATTGAACAATAAGGTCGTGGGGTACATGATTTCCACCACCCTGTATGCGGGTTTCGGTATCCGGAAAAGTGCCTGGATCATGGCAATCGGCGTACATCCGGATTACATGGGCCGGGGTATCGGGCTGGCACTGGCCAACCGGATTTGTGACATTTACAGGGACAAAGAAGTGGCCTGTATCTATTCGTCCGTGATGTGGGATTCCATTGATGTGCTGTCTTTTTTCAAGAAGCTGGGATTCAAACGCAGTGAATTCATCAACCTGAAAAAAGAGCTGTAGCTTAAATCCCCAGATAGGCTTTTTTCACGTCCTCGTTGGCCAGCAGATTTGCACCGGTATCTGTCATGGTGATTCGTCCGGTTTCCATGACATATCCCCGGTGGGCCGCTTTCAATGCCAGATTGGCGTTCTGCTCCACGATAAAGATGGTGGTTTTATTTTCCTGATTGATCTTTTCAATGATGGAGAAAATCTGTTTCACCACGATGGGGGCCAGGCCCAGGGACGGCTCATCCAGCAGCAGTATCTTGGGCCGGGACATCAGTGCCCGGGATATGGCCAGCATCTGCTGTTCCCCGCCGCTCAGGGTACCGCCGGCCTGGTTCCGGCGGTTGGCCAGGATGGGAAACAGTTCATATACATACGACAGATCCTGTTTGATTTTATCATTGTCGTTACGCAGAAATGCGCCCATATCCAGATTTTCGGCCACGGTGAGATAAGGAAAAATGCGGCGGCCTTCCGGGACCTGGCAGATCCCTTTTTTGACAATGTTATCCGGGGACAGATATGTGATATCTTCTCCGTTGAGTTCGATGGTTCCTTTTTGGGCCGGAACAATACCGGACGTCGTCATCAATGTGGTGGATTTCCCGGCTCCGTTGGCACCGATCAGGGAAATCACCTCCCCTTCCTCCACTTCGATGTCTATGCCTTTGAGTGCGTGGATATTGCCGTAATAAGTATGGATATTGCTGAGTTTAAGCATCGTCGGATTCTTCTCCCAGATAGGCTTTGATGACGTCAGGATTGGCTTTGATTTCGGCAGGGGTGCCTTCGGCGATTTTTTTGCCGTAATCCACTACATGGATCCAGTCGGACAGGCTCATGACCAGTTTCATATCATGTTCGATGAGGAGAATGGTCAGATTTTCATTGTCCCGCAGCCAGAGAATCAGATCATCCAGTTCTTTGGTTTCCTGGGGATTCATGCCGGCCGCCGGTTCATCCAGCAGCAGTAAAAAAGGGTCCGTGGCCATGGCACGAGCGATTTCCAGACGTCGCTGGGCCCCGTACGGCAGGTTCACCGCCATTTCATTCACATATTTTGCCAGGCCGATTTTTTCCAGAATTTCATAACTGTCATACACCGCTTTTTTTTCTTCCTCCCGCTGGCTGGAGGGTTTGAGCATGGCCTTGATAATCCCGGAAGACAGGCGACAGTGCCTGCCGATCAACACGTTTTCAAGTACTGTCATGCCATGAAACAGCCGGATGTTTTGAAAGGTTCTGGCAATACCTCTTTCCGTTACATAATTGGGTTTGAGGCCTTTGAGACTCTGGGTGGCTTTGCCGGGGGGGGTAATCTCCACATTTCCGTGAGTGGGTTCATAAATGCCGGTGATACAGTTAAAAAATGTGGTTTTTCCGGCGCCGTTGGGGCCGATGAGTGCGGCAATCTGCCCTTTTTCAATGGCAATGCTTACATCATCCAGGGCTTTAAGACCCCCGAATTTCATGGTCAGGTTTTTAACGTTAAGTATGGGTTCCATGGACTATTTTTTCCTGATGGGGTTCCTGTGATGTTTTAAACGTGTACACTTTTCGAACGCTTTTGATCAGACCGTCCGGTTTGAACACCATGACAATGACCTGTAGCGCCCCGAAAACCAGCATCCGGTATTCAGCCACCGCCCGCAGATATTCCGGCAGAAGAATCAGCACCAGCGCACCGGCAATCACTCCCACGGCGGATCCCATGCCGCCGATAACCACCACGCACAAAATGGTGATGGACTCCCAGATGGTAAAAGACATGGGGTTGATATATGAGGTTTTGGCGGCAAAGATCACCCCGCCCATGGCAGCCCAGGTGGCGCCTAAGGCAAACGCGGTGAGCTTGGTCTTGAATTTGTCGATCCCCATGGCCTGGCAGGCGATCTCATCATCCCGCAACGCGATCCAGGCCCGTCCGATTTTGGAATTTTCCAGGCGGTTGACAAAAAAGATAGTCATGAGCACCAGGGCGATAACAATGAAATAGATGTAGATCATGGTATTGTCCTGATTGAACTGATGCCCGAAAAAAGTGGGGGCCGGAATATCAGAGATTCCCCGGGGGCCGTTGGAAAACTCATCCCAGTTTTCCAGAACAATCCGGATGATTTCTCCGAACCCCAGGGTCACGATAGCCAGGTAATCCCCTCTGAGCCGCAGTACCGGATAACCCAGCAACACGCCGAACAGGGTGCCCAGGAGTGCGGAAATGGGCAGCACCATCCAGAAGCTGAGTCCAAAATGCAGGTTTAAAAGGGCATAGGCATAAGCCCCCACCGCATAAAACGCCACATACCCCAGATCAAGCAGCCCGGCCAGTCCCACCACGATATTGAGTCCCAGTCCCAGCATGACATACACCAGGGCCGATATCATGATGGAGGTGTGATACATGGGGAAAACAAACGGATACGCGATAAAAAAAGCAGCCAGCAGCCCGAGAAACGGTCGGCGGAACCGGTTGTTTTGCAAAAATCGGTGGATCAGGGGGATGTCTTCGTCAATGTCCGACTTTTTCCGGGCTTCGGTGCGCCGCAGAAAATAGTTCCATAACCAGGAGGCAAAAAAGGATAGCACACCGACCCATAAAAGGTTGGACCACCTGAAAACAATGGTGTTGTGGATGGTATTGACCTTAATGACCATGATGGGAAAGGTCAGGATCATGAACCAGAAGGCAATGATCAAAGATTGTTTGAGTTGTTGTTTAATCGGCATAAGTTGTCACCTGAATTCAAATTACACTTTCTGGGCATCGTGGCGACCCAGGATGCCGGATGGGCGGAAAATCAGAATTACCACCAGGATGGTAAAAGCAAACACATCTTCGTATTCACTCCAGAAATATCCGGTAAAAAAGCTTTCGGAAATACCCAGAACCAGAGATCCCAGCACTGCGCCCGGAATGGAACCGATACCGCCTAAAACAGCGGCGATAAAGGCTTTGAGGCCGGCCAGAAATCCGATATAGAAATTGATCTGGCCCACATGGCAGGCGATAAGCACCCCGCCGATGGCTGCCGTGGCAGAGCCCACCACAAACGTGGCGGAAATGACATTGTTGACATTGATCCCCAAAAGAGCCGCCATGACCTTGTCCTGGGCCGTGGCCCGCATGGCTTTGCCGATCCGGGTGAATTTGATGAGCAGCCCCAGCAGGATCATGACGATCACCGTGGTAATGATGATGGTGATTTCCACGGATGTGATGATGTGGGCAAAGGGTTCCCAGAATTTGAAATCCGGTATCAGGCTTTTGAAAGGCAGGTAGTCCGGGGTCTGGGCCAGCATGACATAGTTTTGCAGAAACAGGCTCATGCCGATGGCGGATATCAGCGCAGACAGGCGTGGCGCGTTTCGCAACGGTTTGTACGCGATTTTTTCCACGGTAAACCCATAAGCACAGGAATAGACGATGGCAAACACAAACGCCAGGATGACGATCACAGCGGTGTTCCATCCCCACATTCCCAGAACGCTGGCAATGATCAACGCGGTCATGGCGCCGATCATGTAGATTTCCCCATGGGCAAAGTTGATCAGCTGAATGATGCCGTACACCATGGTATAGCCTAGGGCGATAAGGGCATAAATACTGCCCCGGGTCAAACCTCCCAGAAACAGCTCAAAAAAATACATGGGGTCCATGAGTAATTCCCGGACGGCGAAAAAGCCGATAATTCCGGTGACAGCCAGACCCAGTAATATACTAATCCAACGCATATTGTTTCATCCTGAACGTCTGTGGTTTAAGGCAAACCGCTGGTGATAAAAACAGGAGCGCAAATCCGACATGGATCTGGCTCCTGTTTTTCAAAGGCATGAGTCGTTAATTAACCTGCTGATATTTTCCGTCAGTTACCCGGTATACTGAAAAACCCGCGCCCACAATGTCCCCGTTTTCGTCAAATCCGATGGGGCCCATGGGAGAGTCCACGGTGATTTCGAACATGGCGGCCCGCATGGCATCATACTCCACAGTGCCGGCTTTTTCAGCGGCAACTGCCAAAGACTGCATGCAGGTGTATCCGGTGAAGAAAAAGGTGCCGGGATCTTCTCCGTATTTTTCCTGGTGTTCTTTGGTCAATGCCTGATGCATGGGGTTGGAAGAGGTGTCATTGGGGCCGGTGGCATAGACGCCTTCAGCAAATTCGCCGGCCAGGTTGGGCAGGTTGTCGCCATAGATGCCGTCCGCACCCATGAAAAGCGTATCTACGCGTTTCTTTTTCATCAGCTGAATGATTTTGGACGCATCGGAATGGTATCCACCCCACATGACCAGATCCGCATCAGACCGTTTGATTTTCTGGACAATGGCTGTGTAATCCACAGCGCCGGTGGTTACGCCTTCGAACAGTACGATTTCCACGTCTCCCATATGTTCAAACGCGATTTTGGCCAGTTCCATCTGTCCTTTGCCGTAATCTCCTTTGTCGTGAATCAACGCCACTTTTTTGATTTTGAGATCGTTTTTTGCAAATGACGTCATCAGCGTGGCCTGGGCCCCATCATTGGCAATGGTTCTGAAAAAATTGGGATGGTCACCCGACATAGTCAGGTCATCATTGGTGGCGGAACCGGAAATAAGAATGATATCGGCATCTTTGTAAATTTTGTTGGCAGCAATGGTGGCGCCGGAGCAGACATGACCCACAACCATCTGGGCGCCGTCGGATACCAGCTTGGTGGCCACGTTGACCGCCACTTCCGGTTTGCACACATCATCTCCGAGCATCAGCTCGACTTTTTTCCCCAGGATACCGCCCTTTTCATTGATGTCTTCAACCGCCATTTCAACCCCTCTGAGAGCGGATATGCCGTAGGGCGCCAAATCTCCGGAAAGTGCGCCGGCATTGGCCACCTTTATGGTATCACTGGCAAATCCAGGTGCGGCAAACAGCATCATAGACAATACCCCGACGGTGAGACACTTAAAAAAAGTTTTCATGTTCTACTCCCTTTGTTTAGGTTAACTTAAATTTTTGAACGAAATCCGCATTTTTGTTTGAAAATTGCATAACTATAGAAATATGAAGGTTTTAAGTCAAGAAAAAATTCATCATATACGCCTTTTCATTGCCTGTGCCATTCGGTCCAGTCCTTTTTCCAGAACAGTCGCCGGGCATCCGAAATTGAGCCGGACAAATCCGGGAGATCCGAAAAAAGACCCATCCGACAATCCGACCCCGTGTTCTTCAAAAAACCGGACCGGATCTGTGAGCCCGGTTTCCCTGACATCGATCCAGGCCAGATACGTGGCTGTTATGGGGTCCAGACGGCATCCGGGCAGTTCGTTGATTTGTTTCATCACCGTGTTTCTGTTTTCAGCCAGGTAGGAAACAAGCTGGGACAGCCAGTCATCACAGACGTCATACGCCGCTTTTGCCGCGGCAAGCCCCATCAGGTTCACGGATGGAACAATGCCTTTGCAGGCCGCTTTGAACCGGGTTCTGAGGCCGGCATTTGGAATCACGGCAAAGGCACACCCCAGCCCCGGAATGTTATAGGTTTTGGAAGGTGCCATCAGGGTGATGGTTCTTTGGGCGGCGGCTTCGGACAAAGACGCTGTGGGAATGTGGCGGTTTTCCGGGTCCAGTACGAAATCGCTGTGGATTTCATCGCTGCACAAAAGAATGTCATAGGTCTCACACAGGGTTGTCAGATGTTCAAGTTCCTCCCGGGTAAACAGGGTCCCGCAGGGATTGTAGGGGCTGCAGAATAAAAAAACCGCCGGTCCGGTTTGGAACACGCGTTCCAGGGCATCAAAATCCAGGGTGGACCGGTTGGATTCCCGGATCATGGGAAGGGTGATCAACGGCTTACCGCAATGGTCGGATACCGACAGAAACGGCGGATAAATGGGTGTGGTGGTGACAAGGGGCTGGTCTTGTTTTCCAAAGGCCCGGCATACCACATTCAGTCCCGACACCACACCGGGAATCCATACCAGCCAGTCCGGTTCAACGGCCCAGCCGTAAAGGGCCGTGAGCCGGTCTGCCACAATCCGGTTCAGATCCCGGGAAACCCGCGTATATCCCAGGACCCCGTGATCGATGACTTTTGTCAGTGCTGCCAGTACTGCCGGCGGGGCTTTGAAGTCCATGTCCGCCACCCACATGGGCAAGATGTCTGTGCCTTCATATTTCTCCCATTTCATGGAATGGGTATGGGTCCGGTCGATAACGGGATCAAAAAAAGGGTTCATCAGAATGGGGGATCTCCTTCCACTTTTTTGGATGTATGGGGCTGTTTCCGCGGGCATATCCATATATATCTGTTCGTCGAAAACAGGGTCGGTTCCTGGTCAGAAAACATACTTCCCTGGACTTGTCAACCCAAAATTGAAATCGGATTGTAGAATGCCTCCTCCGGGGGCTCCGCTGTACAGGCGATTCCTGCTGCGGTTTGCCCCTAATACCCCATACCCATCAGGGGCACGGGGCATTCTGAAAAAAGATTGAGAAATTACCTTAAACAGTGTATGCCATGGGGCATTGTACATGGCTGGGAATACCACAGAGATTATAGAAGATAAAGTGAGGAATGGCTGTTGTGAAAACAGATGAAAAACTGGCGGCATTAAGGCGGATGATGGCGGCACACCAGATTGCTGCAATCGTGGTGCCTTCTGCCGATCCCCATCAGAGCGAATATGTCACCGGACACTGGCAGGCCCGGGCCTGGCTCACCGGATTCACCGGATCAGCCGGCGTGGCCGTGGTCACCCGCACCCGGGCCGTTTTATGGACCGATTTCAGATACTGGCTCCAGGCCGGTATTCAGATACAGGGATCGGAATTCGAATTGTTTAAATCCGGGGAAAAAGATGTGCCCGACTTCCATCGCTGGATTTTTGATCATCTGGGTCCCAAAAACACAGTGGCCATTGACGGCCGGATCCTCTCACGAACCCAGGAAAAAACATACCGGCAATTGTGGGATATCCGGCAGATCCGATTGCGTACCGATCTGGACCTGGTAAAAGATCTATGGCAGGATCGGCCCCCCATGCCGATGTCAACCGCCTGGGAGTTTGATGTGCAGTATGCCGGCCAGTCCCGGGTCGAAAAAATCGAAAATATCCGGAAAGCCATGGCACAGGCCGGGGCGGACTGCCATGTGATGACCGCTCTGGAGGACATTGCCTGGACATTCAACCTGAGGGGATCCGATGCCCCCAACAATCCGGTGAACATCGCGTTTGCTCTTTTCACTCAATCGTCTGTCCGGTTATTCATCCACCCGGACAAGGTGACCAAAGATCTGGCTTCAGGCCTGGCAAACGACGGTGTAACCCTGGCCGGTTATACTGATATTGACACGGCCCTGGGACAGATGCCGGATTCTGCCTGTATGCTGCTGGATCCGGATATGACATCCGCATGCCTGGCATCCGCCATCAATCCGGCTTGCCGCGTGGTTGAAAAACCAAGCCCGGCCGCCCGGCTCAAAGCGGTTAAAAACGACATTCAGATCCGGCATTTGCGGGATACGGCGGTCAAGGACGGGATTGCCGTTATCTGTTTCCTTCACTGGCTGTCGGAACAGGAACCTGACGATTCGCTGACGGAAATCAGTGCGGCAGAAAAATTGTTTGAACTTCGCAACGCCCAGCCCGGGTTTGTGGAAAACAGTTTTGATCCCATTATGGCGTTTGGTGCGCATTCCGCATTGTGCCATTATTCCGCCACCCCTCAGACCGATGTCCGGCTGGATAATACCGGACTGTTTCTGACCGATTCCGGCGGTAATTACCTGACCGGCACCACGGACATCACCCGCACGGTGTGTCTGGGAACCCCTTCCTTGCAGCAGATCAAGGACTACACCCTGGTGCTTAAAGGCCATATCGCTGTGGCCGGCGCGTGTTTTCCCGAAGGCACCCGGGGGTTTCAGATCGATACCCTGGCCCGGCAGTTTCTGTGGGCCCAGGGCATGAATTTCGGGCATGGCACGGGACACGGCGTGGGGTTCTTTTTGTGTGTTCATGAAGGCCCGGCCCGGATCAGCCCGCATCCGGTGGATGCGGCCCTGGAAAAAGGCATGCTGATGACCGATGAGCCCGGGGTTTACAGGGAGGGAGAATATGGTATCCGCCTGGAGAACATGGTGCTGGTGACCGATTCCCGTCAAACAGAATTCGGCCGGTTTCTGGAATTTGAAAACATGACCTGGTGCCATTTTGAACGGGATCTGATCGATACCTCCCTGCTCACTGAAGCGGAGATCGCGTGGATCAATCAGTATCACCGGCAGGTGTATGACCGGATTTCACCTTATCTGCCATCCCGGATCGCTGCATGGCTCCAAACCCGGACCGCTTTGCTGGATTGATCTGATATGTTTATGGAACAAAAGCGGTGAAACAATTTCTGGTCAATTCCATCGGCTGGATAGACATGGCCTGCTGGGTGCTGGTCGTTGTGTTTTTCTGCACCTGTTCTCTGGTGTGTGGCGGTGATTTCAACCTGTCTTTCATTGCCGCCGGCGGGGTGGTGCTGGTGATGATTCTGATCGGGTTTTCCATCGAGGTCATCATCGAAACGCTCAAGAAAGTCAGAGGCCTGGGCACGATAACCGGGTTCATCACCAACGGACCCGAACTGGTCTGTCTCATTGTCGGCCTGGTGACCGGGGATGTGTTGTTTGCGGCAAGCACGCCGCTGGGTTCAAATCTGATGAACCCGGTTCTGTTGATTTCAGCCGCACTGGTGTGCCGGGTATTTTTAAAAACCATGCAGACCTGCTGGCAGTATACCCTGACATGTATCGTTCTGACTGCAGGACTTGCTGTCTCTTTTTATACTATTTCCATGGCCCACCACATTCTCTGGGTGGCGGCAGGGATTGTCATCACCGGAATATTGTTTTACAGACGACCATTCGAGCCGGACGAACAATCCATGGAAGATGCTGAAATTGCCGGCTGGTCGGTCATTCCGGCAATTGTCGTGCTGATTGCCGCCGGGTATTTTCTTGATCCGGTGGTCAGTTTTGCCTCGGAACAAAGCCAGGCCCCCAAAGGGGTGATCGGTTTTTTTGTACTGGCCACCCTGTCAAGCTGGCCGGAGTTTAAAAGCTGTCTGGCCCTTTTAAGCCGGGGAAAATATCTGGCCGCCATCCTCAATATCACGGTGAGCAATATCACCAATATCTGGCTGGCAATCGCAGGCGTTGTCACTTATTTATTCATGACCTGGCCTTGATGCCTTAAAACAACGCCTCTGCGGTGCAGCAGACTGCCTTCGGCCAGAAACAGCCGGATCAAAGCGATGCGGTAATGGATCACGGCCCGGACCTCGGCAATCTGGCTGATCAGCAGATCCCGCTGGGCCTGGGCCACCAGCAGTGCTGTGCCGGCGCCTACGTTGAATCGTTCGATTTCCGCCTGCACGGTCTGTTCTTCAGATCGGCGGGTGACCTTTGAGGCATGGATCTGCTGTCTTGCCCGCTCGATTTCATTGACAGCCAGGCGGACATCCAGATGAATGGTCCGGCGAAGGTTTTCAAGTGCTTCGGTTGCCTGTTGGCGGGTGGCCACCGCAGCCTGATGCCGGGCTCTGGCAGTCCGGTTTTTGACAAACCGGCTTAAAGACAGACCGGCAGATACCTCATAGTCCCCGTTGTCCAGTGATTGGGCCGCATCTGAAAATCCATCCCCATATGCGGCAACTCCCAGATCCATGAAAAAATCCAGCCGGGGCAGCAGGCCGTTTTTCGTGGCAATGGTTTCCAGCTGGTTCTGGTGCATGCGCAACCGGGCTTCGGCCAGATCCGGCCGCAGTGTCATGGCCAGGCTGGTACGGTCCCGGATATCGGCGACAGGGTCCGGATCAATGGCCGGATCACTGGCAGGCAGAACCAGACGATCCAGATAACCGGGTCCGCCGGGATTTATCAGATGCAGCAGGGTCAGGCGGAACGCTTCCACCTGGTTGGCGGAATCGATCAGGGCCTGTTCCCGCCGGGCCACTTCCGACTGTACGGCCGCCTGTTCATTACGGGGCAAAACCCCCACCTCAATCTGGTGTTGGACATCGGTCCGCTGTTTTTTGGATACAGCCAGAGACCGTTCCACAATGGCGTGCTCCTGCCGGGCCAGCACATATTGCCAGTACGCGATTTCCGTTTCCGCTACCAGGGCCTGGGCATAGGCGGTCAGCTCGTGAATACTGGCCCGGGTTTCCAGTTCACTTTGCCGGATGGCCACCAGGCCGCCGGCCGGACCGGCCCCCTGGAGCAGTGCCTGGGTCACGGACAGGGTTACCCGGGTTTTGTCGGGAGCCCCCGTGCGAAAGGCCCGGTCCGTTTCATGGGCCGCTTCCGCCGCCAGGGTGGTCCCAAAGGGCAGCTGCTGACGGATACCTGCCGCAGCTGAGACAGCCGTATCTGATGATTCCGGACCAGGGAGTGTTTCCCGGGTCATCCCCATGGTTGCGAACACCTCGGGATCATATTGTCCTTTTTCCATCTGTTCGAACGCCCCGGCGATGACAGGACCCAGCTGCCGGGTTTTTAAGTCCGGGTTGTGCTCCAGGGTCAGCATCACCGCCTGTTCCACAGACAGGGCCGGATCCGGTGTTTGACCGGCTGGCATGGGGTGCGGGTCAGGCTTGTTTTCCAGTGTGAAGTCAAATGTCTGGATATCTGCCGGACCCATTGGTACCAGATCCGCCAGATCCACTTTTTGAGATTCAGACAGCATGCAGCCGGAAATCAGCAGAGAAAAAATCAGGCACACTAGTACCGGGCCTGGGAAAAAGACAAATCTTGTTTTCATGAACCCGCCTTTTTTGAATCCGGGTGAAACAAAGAATAGATGACCGGGATGAGCACCAGGGTGATCACGGTGGCACCGGTGAGTCCGCCCACCACGGACCGGGCCAGGGGTGCCTGGGCATCCGCACCTTCCCCGATGCCCAACGCCAGAGGGATCAGCCCTAAAATGGTGGTCAGGCTGGTCATAAGAATGGGCCTCAGCCGGCGGCGGCCGGCTTCCATGACCGCTGCTTTGACCGTCGTGCCCTCAGATGTCAGGCGGCTGGACTGATCCACCAGCAAAATGGCGTTGTTCACCACGATTCCCCCCAGCATGATGCAGCCGATATAGGACTGGACATTCAGGGTGGTATGGGTCAGATACAGGGTGACCAGAACCCCGACGGCGGCCATGGGAACCGAAAACATCACCACCAGCGGATTGATCAAAGATTCATACTGGCAGGCCAGGACCATGTACACCAGAACCAGGGCCAGGATCAAAGAGATGATCAGCTCCCTGAACGCTTTTTGCTGTTCTTCAAAATCTCCGGCCACTATCAGATCATATCCTGCAGGCCGTGGGATTTCGCTTAAACGGTCAGCCACATCCGCTGCCACAGATCCCAGATCCCGTCCGGAAACATTGGCGGAAACCGTGATGATACGCTGCTGATCCTTGCGGTCGATGAGAAGCGGTCCCCGTCCGGAATGCACGGAAACCAGGTTCCGGATCGCCACCTGCCGGCCGGATGCCGTGGTCAGGGTCAGATCCAGAATTTCGTCCAGGGTGCGGTTTTCCACATCCCTGAGCTGGACGAAAATCCGGTAGGAATCCCCCTGGGTCTGGAATTCCCCGGCTCTGGATCCGGCCACGGCCGTGGAGATGATGTCGGTGATGTCCTTGACGCTCAAGCCCAGATCCGCTGCCTTATCCCGGTCGACCTCAATTTCTCGTTGGGGGATGCCGGCCTCCCGGCTGAGCAGCACATCTGTAATGCCCGGAACCTGTACAACCTGTTCGGCAGCCCTGGCAGCCAGTGTTTCCAGAATATCCAGATCAAATCCCCGGACTTCCACATTCAGCCCGTCATCCCCCCCCAGGATCCGTTCCATGATAAATTGGCCCTGGGGGGCCCGGGTCCGGATTTCTATGCCCGGAATCTGGCCTGACAGGCGCTGGCGAAGATCATGGGCAATGGCCACATTGGAACGGGTTCGCTGGGCTGCCGGAGTCAGGGCCATGCGGATTTCGGTTTTGGCGGAACTGCCGGGCCGGTATCCGGATGCCCCGACGCTGACCACAGAAGAGATCATCTCAGGTACAGCCGGAAATGCAATGGCTTCCACCTGCCGGCTCTGGCGGTCCACCAGGTCGAGCCGGGTGCCCACCTCCATTTCGCCGGAGATCCGCACCTCTCCTTCATCACTGGGCGGCAGAAATTCCGTTCCGATTTTTGGAACCAGCATCAGGGCCCCTCCCAGGGCGGCAGCGGCAATTAACAGGGTCACCCCGCGGTGATCCAATGCTTTGGACAGCACATAAGAATAGCGGTGCGTCAGTTGAACAAAAAAAGATTCTGACAAAGAAAAGAAAAATGAGATCACAGACCCGGTGTTTTTTCTTTTTTTGATGCCCAGCAGTCTGGAGGTGAGCATGGGGACCAAAGACAGCGCCACCAGCAAAGAGCAGGTCAAAGAAAAAATGATCACATACGCCATTTCCGTGAACAGAATGCCGGATACGCCTCTGACAAAAATCAGGGGCAGAAAAATTACCAGCGTGGTGATGGTGCTGGCCAGGATGGCTGGGGCCACTTCCATGGCCCCCTGTTTTGAGGCGATATCCGGGGGTTTGTTATGTTCATCCCGGTGCCGGAAAATATTTTCCAGAACCACAATGGAGTTGTCCACCATCATGCCGACGCCTAATGCCAGGCCGCCCAGCGTCATCAAATTGAGGGTGAAATTAAAGAAAAACATCAACGCAAATGTGGCCAGCATGGAGATGGGAATGGCCAGGGAGATGACCACGGTGCTGCGGACGGTTCTTAAAAAAAACAGCAGGATCAGCACGGCCAGGCCCCCGCCGTATAAAACAGACCTTGCCACATTGGCGATGGACCGCTGGATGAAATTTCCCTGGTTGATGACCGGAATGATGTTTACCTGGGGCATGGCCGCGTTGATCACATCGATTTCTTTCAGAACCCCTCTGGCCACGTCAACGGTATTGGCCTGGGACTGTTTCCGGATGGCCACCCGAATACCGGGTTCCCCGTTGACCCGGATGATCCGGGTCAGCTTTTCATAGGTGTCTTTCACCTGGGCGATCTGACCCAGGGTGACGGCAGCCCCGTCCTGATGCGCCACCACGGTATTGCGGATCTGGTCCAGGTGGGTGAACTGGGCCGGGGCCCGGAGCTGGATTTCATACCGGCCCTGTTCCAGTTTCCCTGTGGGCTGGTCCTGATTGGCCTGTGTGACGGCCTGAATAATCTGGTCCAGGGGCAGGCCTAAGGCCATGATCCGGTCCGGATCCAGTTCGATGCGGATTTCTCTGTCATATCCTCCCCAGATGTCCACCTGGGCCACTCCCGGTATTCTGGAAAACCGGTACCGGATCTCGTCTTCAATGAGCTGGGTCAAATCCACCGGATCCAGCCGGCTGGAAATCCCCAGCAGCACCACTGGAAAACTGCCGATATCAAACTTGCGGATACTGGGTCGATCCACCTCTTCAGGCAGCTCATTGATTTCATCCTCCACAACGGAGCGGACATCTAATGCGGCAATGTCAATATCGGTTCCCCAGGCAAAACGGATCCGGACATTGCTGCGTCCTTCGGATGAATCTGAAGCGATCTCTTCCACACCGGGTACCGTGGCAGCGATCTCTTCAATGATCTGAGTCACCTGACGTTCCATGATTTCCGGGCTGGCCCCTTCAAATTCGGTCCGGATGCTCAGGGTGGGCATTTCAATTTCCGGCAGCATGTCGATTTGAAGCCGGCTTAAGGAAATCGAACCAATAACCAGGACCATGAGAAAGACCATGGTGATGAATACCGGACGGTGAACACTGAATTCAGGCAGGTTCATGCGACCCTTTTGGATCGATACCGGATTTTGGGACAGCCGGATCCGGTATCCGGATCAATGATCCGTGGTCCAGCAACTGGTGACCCAGGGTCACCACCTGGCCGCTCAGGTTATGGCCCCGGACCTGGACTTTGCCGTTCTGGCGGATCCCGGTGACCACCGGGTGCCAGGCCACGGTGGTTTCATCCGGGGACACCACAAAAATACCGGTTTCCTGATTCCGGGTTACCAGAGCGATCTCCGGCACCATCAGGGTGTCGGCCACCTGTTCCAGCACCACGGAAACCCGAACAAACATTCCCGGTTTAAGTTCAAGGCCGGAATTGGCTACCCGGACTTCCACCCGGGCCTGCCGGGTCTGGGTCTTGAATACCGGAGAAATCCGGGCGATTTGTCCCTGAAAGGACCGGTCCGGGAAGGCATCGGTGGAAAGCGCGGCCGGCTGGCCGATTTCAAGCCGGCCGTAATCTTTTTCCGTGACAAACAGTACCGCCAGCAGCGGGTCCAGTTCCACAATAGATACCAAAGGAGTGTTGGCGGAAACCGTGTCCCCTTCAGTAACGAATTTTTCCGCCATAAACCGGGTATCGCTGCCCCCGGTCCAGTCCGCAAATACTGTGGTGTATCCCAGCCGGATCCGGGCGGTTTCCAGCTGGGCCCGGGCTTTCAACACGACAGCCCGGGCCATGTCCACCCGGGAGCCGGCTGCCAGCCATTCAGCCCGGGCCGCGTCCACCTGGGAAGCGGAAGAAACCCCTCGTTTTTTAAGGGTTTCCATGCGGTTCAGTTCCCGCTCAGCGATTTCCCGGGCGTTTTCAGCCCCGGTGAGATCCGCCTCAGCCACAGCCAGATCCGCCTGGGCCTGGGCCACGGCCTGGACATATTCATCATTGTCCAGCCGGGCCACTTCTTGTTTTCGAAAGACCGGGTCTCCCATGTCCACGGCCAGGTGTTCCACCCGGCCGCTGACCTTGGGAGCCACCAGAAATTCGGCATTGGATTCCAGGGTGCCGCTGAAGGTACGGCGCAGTGCCATGGGACCCCGCTCTATGGCAGCGGTTTCCACAGGTGCGGCCCATGATTTTTTTCCCAATGGGCCGCTGTCTTTTTTTTCGGACCCCAAAAAGGTCGACAAAAAATAAATCCCCAGAATCAGCACCGGGATGACCAGCCATTTGACGCGATGCATTTTCATGGATTCATCCAAATGCTTTTATCCAAGGCCCTGTGACATGTGCATCAGGCAATTTTCCGCAGCAAGCCGGATGCCCGGGCACTGTCTTTGAGCTGCTGGTCCACGCTGGTGGCCAGGCGGGACAGTTGGCGGTTGTCACCCGCCTTTTCTTCTGCCTGACGATAGATATCCGATGCCAGCCGGGTATCTGCCAGCCGGATGCACGCGGTTTCTGCCAGAAACAGCAGATCGTCAAACCCGGTCAGTTTTTTCCGGGCGGACAACAGAATCCGGGTCAGATAGGAGGGGTCTGAGGTCTGGCCGGATATGAGGTTGAACAGTCTGTCATAGGATGGCTGATCCGTGCATTGGGCTTCTGCGGCTTCAAACAGGGCAATGGCTTTGTCCTGATCGTCTAAAAGCCTGAGATAGGCACCGGCCACAAAAGTGTAATCATACGGCGTATGGCAGTTTTTTTCAGCCGATGCCAGCAGATTTTTGGCCCAGTCTTTGTCATTGAGCCGGGTTGCGGCAACGGTTGCCAGTTTCACGAGATCACTGTTGCCGTCACTTTGTTTTTCAATGTTTTTGTAAATGTCTTTGATCCAGGCATCATCCTTGAGAGTGGCGGCAATGGCATCGGTCAGTTCATTGTAGTAACTGAACGTGGTACATTTTTCCAGCAGGTCGGTGAAGATTTCCTTGACCCAGTCGGTGTCCCCGAGATCCTGGTGAATGCCCACTCCCAGTTTGATGAAATCATTGAAATTGCGGGTGAGTTCCTGGGCCTGGCGGTATATTTTGGCGCCATAATATTTGTCCCCGGTTTTTTCCACAATATCATGGGCCAGGGCCCGTTTGGTGGCACAGGTTTTGGTTTCCTGCTCCCGGTTGATGAAATCTGAATACAGGTCTTTGAACTCTTCACGCTTTTCCAGCTGAAATGTGATGGCATCGGTCCATTCTTTGTCATCGGTGACGATTTCCTGAATGGCCTTGGCGGTCTTGATGAAATCCGCATTGCTTTTCACAGCGGCCTGGGCCTGTTTGAGAACCTGCACCGCGGCTTCTTTGTCATTGAGGTCTTTGTCCATGGCCAGGGCCAGATCTACCAGCTGGCTGCATGCCGGATTGGTGGCGGCGGCGGTCTGGAAAATGCCGGTAGCAAACGGCGCATCCCCGGTGACTTCAAACGCCTCTTTTCCCAGCTTCAGGTAATCGGAAAATTCCGTGTAAACCGATTCCGCTTTTTTGTAAATGGATTCCAGAAAATCTTTATCATCCAGTTTTTCGTTCACGGTTCTGGCGAACTTGAGCAGCTCATTGCCCGATTCCAGCGAGGAAAGGGCTTTTTCATAGATTTGCCGGGCTAAGGCTTTGTCGCCCAAGTCCTTGACCGCGCCCGCGGCCAGGATATCGAAATCCTCAGCCTTGGATGCTTTTTCCATGGCGCTGGCATATACTGATTTGGCCCGGTCCTTGTCTTCAAACATGTCCAGGACGGACTTGGCAAACACAACAAAATCTTCGGTCTTGCTGCATTTGGCAAAGGCTTTTTCAACGGTTTTTTCCGCCAGTTCCGCGTCATTGAGCACATCTGAAATGCTTTTGCTCAGTTCCAGAAAATCAGACGTTTTCACACATTTGGTGCCGGCGGCATTGTAGATCTCGGTGGCGGCTTCTTTCTGGCCCATTTCCAGCGCAGCAGCAGCCAGGCCTAAAAAATCCTCAACAGTGGTGCACAGGTTTTTCCCGGCATCCAGGTGGGTGGCGGCCGCTTCTTCATCTCCTAAGATATCCAGACAGGCTTTGGCATAGGTCACGGCATCTTCCCAGGTTTCAGCCCATTCCGCACCTTCTTCCAGAAGTTCACCGGCCCATTCCTTGTCATCTAAACCCTCCACAATCTCTTTGGCCACGGCAATGTACTCTTCCGGCGCGTCACACTCCTCGGCTTTTTCTTCCAGTTCTTCTTTAAGTCCCATGATGTGTCTCCTTTTAAAATTACAGGTTAAATGTGTTTGAATGTACTATACATGTTTATTCAACTGGTTTCAAAATAGTACATGCCTTCGCTGCTGGTTCCGTCTGGAGATATATCCGGCGGTTTGGCATAGGTGTCTCTGGCAATTTTCCCCAGCCTGGCCAGTCTTTCCAGTGACTGCCTGAAACTGAGCATGTCCGCCATTAGTTCTTCCATGCCGGTGTCCCGCTTTTCCGGATGCTGTTTTATATCATCCAGATTTTCTTTCATCAGTCCGATATATGAGAAATAGGTCTGGGCCAGATTATTGATGGAATCTGACAGTCCTTTCATGGTTCTTCGATAGGTTTGAATTTCCTTTTTATGCAGCGTGACCGTGATGTCGTGGATAATGGCCTGATAGCTTTCCAGTTCCCCGGTATCCCGGTTTTTTTTTGCACCGGCGGTCATGGTCACTTCTCGAATCTCTTTGCCGCAGGTTTTTATTTTGATGGGGTAATCCGTGATTTCTCCCTCTGTTTTGATTTTATGGATCACATGGGCCCGTTGTGTCAAATCCAGATAATGGTCATTGATATTGCCGGCCATTGCCTGTTCCATATCTGAGAAACCGAACAGTTTGATTCCGGCCGGATTGATCTGTTCAAACGCGCCATCAGGGGTCACGATGAAAATAGCATCCGTGGCGGTTTCAATGATATTCCGATACCGCTGTTCGCTGATCCTCAGATTTTCCAGGGCGGATGTCAGGCGCTGCATGTGCATTTTTCGCTCCGTGACATCTCTTATGACATGCAGAATTTTTTCAATTTTGCCCCGGCCGCCCATTTTGTAAACCACTTCGGCAGCGTCATTGACCCATTTGGTCTGGCCGTCGGCCGAGACAATCCGGTATTCCAGGGCATCAAATTCCTTGCCCGTGATCTCATGGTAGAAACGAATCACCTGATCACAATCGTCCGGATGAACAATGTCGAAAATATGAAATGTGCCTGAGGCAAATTCTTCGGAAGGAATGGCACACAGCTTTTCCGTGGCATTGGAAATATTGACGATCCGGGTATTGTCCTCGGGAGACGTGGTCAGGACCACCTCAGGGATCAGGTCCAGCAGTTTTTTAAGCTCATTGGTGGTTTTTCTGGTTTCAGTGATATCGGCCACAGATGCCAGAATATCGGTTTTGTTTTCATAAACAACGGTTCTGGCGTTTATTTCCACCAGATGTTCCGTCCCGGACCGGTCCTTGAGAATAAACTCCGTGCTGTCTTTGGTGCCCTCAACGGATTGAATCAGCTGTTTAAAAAAAACATCCATCCGCCGGGTATCCTTATCGGCGACAAATTCTGAAAACCGCATACCGGTCAGAATTTCCTTATCCATATCGCTGATTTCGGCAAAGCCGTCGTTGGAAAAGGCAATCCGGCCATTTTCTTCCACAAGGACAACCCCTTGGGTGATCATGTCCAGCAGCTCAGTTGTATCAATTTTTTTTAAGGGGCTCATTTCACCTCTGGGCAGAGCATATCATTATATAAAATCCATAAGTATATATGGCATAACTCCCTGTGATGTCAAGAAACTCCGGAGTCAGGACCGGACCGGCAGGTCAAAAGACCCGTGCCGGGCGGTCTCTGTGGGTCTCACCCTCTGCCGTGTTTGACAGGGTGTAGGGCATGCTGCGCTGAACGGCAAAAACTGCGGGCAGGTATGTCCTCACACAGTTTGCCGTTTTTACCGCTTCGCATGCCCAACTCCCTGTAACAAACGCGTCAGAATGGGATTCGACCCACAGGAACCGCCCGGCACTCGCCGCTGATGGCATCGCTGGGCAGGAATGGCCTTCCGGACCAGGCTTCTTCTTGCAAGATGGAAACCCTTATTTGTAGGGTCCGAGGAATCGTTCCCCGTTAAAATGAATCAGGTGGGATGGGGCATCGGCAACCCATACTTCGGTTTCCCATGCGATACTGTCAAGATACCGAGCCATGGTGACGCGGTTTGGAAAAGCCGTTACATAGACAAGGCCGGCTGTTGCACCGGCAAACAACCGGGTCAGTTCGTTATGGCGTTTTCCATCCATCGGGCCGTGGCTGGTGACGGATTCAACCAGCAGCAGCCAGTTTTTTCTGGTATAATGCAAAACGACATCGGGCATTTTGCCATGGGAGTCTATATCGACATTCAATCCGGCCAGCATGGCAGCGTCAAAATACCCCCACTTATCTCCGGTATCTCCCGCATAGATCAGTATGCTTCCCGGAGCAAAGCGGGGCGCAAAATCTTCAATGACAGTGCGAATTAATTCGCTGTGTTCTCCAGGACTGAGAGTGATGGTTTTCCCGAAAGAGATTTGCACGGGCACCCGATTCAATTCCCTTTCCTGGGCATACCTGGCAACAAGTGTCTCCCGTTCCGCCATATAGTCGGTCAGATTGTCATGCCATTTTTTGGTGCCAAAATTTTGCAGCAATTTCAAGGTGGCCGGTGCAATTTGATAAACGGCTTTGGGGCTGTTAACAGGGCGATCGTGTTTGTCCGGGTTATAAAGTGCAACTCCTGCATCCATAAACTGGTGGATGGTCTGGCGGCGGATTGTTTCCCGTGAATTGGGTGCGTAGTTTTTTTGATAGTGTTCCCGGATCCAATCCATGATCGGTGTGATGCCCATTAAGGGGGCTTCAGCTTTTGACCATGGTTTTTCCCGGGATGAGGTTCAATAAGGCGAGCAGACACAACGCGGAGCGCTCGTTTTGCTGAGCTCTTGGCATTCCAAGGGTAATAAGGATTTTATGGGCGGCCTTGAGATGCTTCTCTTTTTTGGTCATGCGGTGATGGCCTCCAGTTTTTCATCAATCGTTTTCTGGGTGAGTTCCAACTGGTTCAACGCCCATTCGCCAAGCGCCATCAAGACATCACGGCTAGGATATTTGATTTGTTTAAGATCGGTCGCGTTCACCTGGGTGTGGCCGTTGAAGGTTCTGAAATATTCATCCAATGCGGTTGAATTTAGAAACACCATGAGGCCATATGCCAGTGTTTTGGGCAGTCCCTGTTTGTTGGCATGGAAAACATTGAGATGATTTTCAAAACCCAGCAATGTCATTTCGGGAAAATCAGCCGGATTGACTACGTTTGCCATGACCCGCCGTTTTTCTTCTTTAGAGGAAAAACGGCGGACCACACAATAGAAATCATTGGGCAACAGCCATTTTTCCGTTTCATTGTTTCGTTGAATGGCATTGGGTTTTTTTATGTCCGGTTTGGGCCACTCGCTGCCTTGACTGTTAAAATGAGCCGGATAGAGCAATGGAACTGCATCTGGACCCGGCATTTTTCTTAAGTGTTCCTTTACCCGGAAATCCACCACAGGCCCGGTGGAAATATTGATTTTCAGATCGGATAGGGTCCAGGAAATATTTTTCCCCTGAGCAATGGAAGCGACAGCTGATGCGGTCGGGATATGAATGAATTGTTCCGTGTCATCGGGCAATACGATTTTTTCAACCGGATAGTTTTGACTGGTCAGGTCATAAAAATGGTCATCTGTTGAGGTGGATATTTTGATCGGCCTTTTTTCCCCTTTTTTTTCAAGATGGATAATAATATTTTCCTGGAGCACATCATCATCTTTGAATGCTTTGCTGCGTGACAAAAATAAATGGATCTGCTTGATGGCAGCCTGGGTTAAGAGGAATTTACGAAACCGGCGGTAATAGGGACCGTTGCAGAAACTGCGTGGAACAATGGCAACCAGTTCTCCCTGGTGTTTGAGCAGAGACAGCGACAATGCCAGGAATGCGGAATACAGGTTCACCGTTTCGATGCCGGCCCGCCGCAGGGCGGAACGGTGTTTTGAATCGCTTCGGATTTTTTTGTAGGGTGGGTTTAAAATGGCATGGGTGTAACTGGGAAGCGGTTTGACAAAAAGGTTGCCGGATATCCCTTCAGATGCGGTTATAATAAAATCGGAGATATCTATATGCATGGAAAAACCGGAGATGTTTTCATATTTTCCCAATGTCTGCATTAAATATGGCTGTAAAAAAGGATCGATTTCAAACGCATCCAGATGGACATTCTTGAATTTGAGATCACCGGAAATCCACCGGTTCAGAAAAGCATCACAAAGAGAACCGATCCCTGCGCCAGGGTCGAGTAGACGGCAATGGCTGTGGCTGTTTGGGGTGAACAGTTCCGCCATGAATCTTGCAATGGTTGCCGGTGTGAAAAACTGTCCCAGCCGGGATTTTTTCTTCGGGTCGGTTGCTTTTGATATGGCCAGCCTGGATTGTTCAATATCTGAAAGCAAGCCCGCATCTCCTTGATATATGATTTTTGAATATGTGTGATTATCGTTATCATAAGTACCGGATTAACTCAAGGATTGACGGATATTCATCAGGACCGGTCATCGTTTCCACAGCAGAGCTCCCGGTATAATCCGGATATTTATGTTTGACGATGGCCGGTATTGTGGTATTTTGTAAGAAAGCACTTCTTTTGTCGATTGAGAAAAGATATCCGGCATGCTTCTTGATTGTAGTATTCTTGAACCATCATTTAAACAGTATGCTGGCAGATTGAATAAAAACTTACCTAAAAACCATGTAAGGAGGCTGTTATGACCAGCTGGATTTGTGATCAATGCGGATACAATTTAGAAACGGACACCCCGCCGGAAAAATGTCCGAGTTGCAAGAAAGACTGCACATTTGTGGACAATTCATGTTACACCCCGGATTGTGCGGGAACACCCAATGATCCGAGAATTACCGGAAAAGAGTAAAGGAGGATGTGATGGGAAAAAAATACAGAATCAACACTTCCTGTCCCCGGTGCGGATGTACTGCGACATCCGCTATGACCGAAGAGGAGATCAAGGAAAAATATGGGGACGTGCCCAATATCGAGCTGGAATGCCATGAGTGCATGATGAAACTCGAGGCGGATGTCCAGGAGGATGATGGGTCGGACAAGTCCTGATCCGCCTGTGTCGGCTGTCCGGTACCATGACTACACCAGCCATGTCCGTTACCGGATTTCTCCCCATTCACTGGATTTTTCAAGATATCCGGCACCCTTTAAAACCTATGAATATCAGGAACGGATTTCGCTGAAGCAGGGAACCGGCACCATTCTGGGACGGAACAAAGATGAGGGGTTCAATGCCCCTGATCCCACGGTGAGCCAGGTGCTGGGCGATCAGGTGTCGTGTGATGAACCCGTGAACCTGGAAACCGTTTCCCAGATCCTTGGCCTGTCTTATGGGGTGACTCTGGCGGACCGAAGCCGGGGATTGCTGTTCCGGAGTGTGCCGTCGGCAGGAGGTCTGTATCCGTGTCAGATGTATCTGTCAACCCATAAGATTGATGATATTGAGACAGGTTTGTATTATTGTGATACGATCCAGGGGTTTCTGGGCAGAATCAATCCCCGGCCCCTGGGCCCGGAAATCTTTTTTTCGGATCCAGACCCGGCAGAGGCCTGCCTGATCATTACCGGGATTTTTTATCATTCCGCCTGGAAATACCGGGAAAGGGCTTTTCGGTATCTGCTGCTGGATGCGGGTCACCTGGCCGAAGCCGTTGTTCAGGCGGCCCGGGCCGTGGGAGTCCGGGGCCGGATTAAGTATGATTTTAAAGATTCCTGTCTGATTCAGGGCCTGAATCTGGATGATTCTCTGGAAGTGCCGCTGGCCTGTGTCTCTCTGGGGCCCGGAATTGCCGCTGGTCCGGGATCTGATTTAAAACCGTTTCACCCGGCAAAATCCGGCCCTGAACCGGCCACGCCGGTGATTTATGACATACTGAAAGAGGCGTATCAGGCAGGTATCTCCATTGCCCGGTCCCCGGCGGTTGATTCGGCCACGCATGTGTTTGCCCGGAAACCGGACCGGATGCGGCCGGTGCCCGACCCGGGACCATTTGAAACCAAGTCTTTTTTTCATGCCGTCACCCACCGGCGCTCCCGCCGCAATTTTTCTTCTCAAAACCTGCCTGAACCGGTGTGGGCGGCCTTTTTAAACCGGGTATTCACCCGGATCTTTGCCGGACAGGACCCGGATGAAACCGGGGCCGCAGCCAGCGGATTCCTTGAAATGGCAATGATCAGCCGAAACATGGAAGGACTGGCCCCCGGGCTGTATGCGTTCTCCAAGGATGGGGCTACCCTGGCCTGCCGGCAGACCGGTGTTTCGGCCATGGATCTGGCCCGGGTCTGCCTGGACCAGGCCTGGATCGGCCGGGCCGCCATGAATTTTTTGTTTGTGGCGGATCTGGCAGCCATGGAAGCCGCCCTGGGTGCCAGGGGGTACCGGTATGTGATGATGCATGCGGGCCGGGTCGGCCAGCGGCTGTATATGGCGGCCCAGGAGCTGGGGCTGGGATGCTGCGGGATCGGAGCCATGTATGACAAAGAAGCGGCTGCCCTGCTGGGTTTGAATCATGGCAGTGTCCTGCTTTACGCAGTATCGGCCGGACCCGTCAAATAGATAATAAGGAAGGTGAGCCTATGAAATGGATGCAGTTTTTGACACCGGTCAAATCCAAAGACTTCAACGAAACAAAACAGATGATATCAGATCATGATCCGGATGAAATTACCATTCTGGATGTGCGTCAGCCTGGGGAATACAAGGATTCCCATATTCCGGGCGCGGTGCTGATCCCGCTGGCCGAGCTGTCGGACCGGGCCGCTGAACTGGATCCGGATAAACCCACTCTGGTCTACTGAGCCGTGGGCGGACGCAGCCGGGTGGCTGCTCAGATGCTTGCGGGCAAAGGGTTTAAACAGGTGTACAATGTATCCGGCGGTATCAAGGCCTGGAAATCAAAAACCGCTGTGGGGCCTCAGACCCTGGGCATGGACCTGTTCAAGGGCCCGGAATCAGCCAAAGAATTCCTTGTCATTGCCTATTCTCTGGAACAGGGGTTGCAGGAATTCTACCAGGAGATGGCGGACAAGGCCGGAAACGAAGCAGTTAAAAATCTGTTCCATAAACTGGCCGCCATTGAGATCAAGCACAAAGATCAGGTGTTTGAAAGGTATCAAAACATGGTGGATCCGGAAATATCCCGGGAAGGGTTTGAATCCATGGTCACCGTGTCCGCCCTGGAAGGCGGATTGACCACAAAACAGTATCTGGATCAGTTTGACCCGGATCTGTCCGTGGAAACCGAGGTGGTTTCCATGGCCATGTCCATTGAGGCCCAGGCCCTGGACCTGTATCAGCGGGTGGCCGGACAGGTGACGGATCCAAAGGCCAAAGACGTCCTTCATCAGATCGCCAAAGAGGAACAACAGCACCTGGCCCGCCTGGGAAAACTGATGGACACCCTGTGAAAATCCATAGATCAAAATCCATTTCGGAGCAAACAATATGAAAAAACATCTGGTGCTGGTGGGCGGCGGCCATGCCCACATGGTCACCCTGGCCAATATCCGGCGGTTTGTTGAAAAAAAATACCGGGTCACGGTGATCGGCCCGTCCGAATTTCATTATTATTCGGGCATGGGGCCGGGCATGCTCGGAGGGACCTATTCACCGGACCAAATCCGGTTTGCCACCCGTAAAACCGTGGAAAATCAGGGGGGTGAATTTGTCACAGACCGGGTGACACACATCATGCCCCGGGACCGGCAGGTGATGACCCGGTCCGGGGCACGGATCAATTATGATGTGGTCTCATTCAATGCCGGATCCCATATTCCGCTGCCGGGAACAGACACACCTGAACAAGACCGGCCGGCCAATCTGTATCCGGTCAAACCCATTGAACAGCTGATGGATGCCTCGGCAGCCCTGAAAACCCTGTTTGCCCAAAAAAAAGTGAGCGTGAATGTGGTGGGCGGGGGACCGTCTTCAGCGGAAGTGGCCGGCAATGTGTGGCAGCTGGCCGGAAACAGGGGGGCGCACATGCCTGAAATCCGGATTTTATGCGGCTCCCGGTTCATGGGCCGGTTTGGAGAAAAGATCCGGTCCCGGATAAAACAGATTCTGGAAAAACGAAAGATCGTGATTCAGGAAAATGCCCGGGTCAAAACAGTGACCGCATCAGAGATCATCCTGGAATCCGGGCAGGGATTTGCCACGGATTTTACCTTTATGGCTTCCGGCGTGGTTCCCACCCCGATGTTTGAGGAATCCGGCCTGGCAATGGGTCCGGACAAAGGACTGCTGGTCAATCAGTATCTTCAAAGTGTGACAGACCCACAGATTTTCGGGGGCGGCGACTGCATTCATTTTCAGCCGCAGCCGCTGGACAAGGTAGGCGTGTATGCGGTCCGGCAGAATCCGGTGCTGCTGCACAACCTGATGGCAGCCCTGGACGGGGAGCCATTCAATCCCTTTGATCCCGGACCCGATTATCTGCTGGTGTTCAACCTGGGCGGAAGGCAAGGCGTGCTCAAGAAAAAAAATATCGTATTCAGCGGCAGGCTTGCCTTTACAATCAAAGATTATATTGATACAAAATTTATGAAACGATTCCAGGCGGCGGAAACCGGACAATAAACCCGGGATCCCGGCCTGAAAGCACAACACCATGCCCTGGAAATCCAGGTTGGTATGGATTCCGGCATAACACATTATTTTATCAGGAGGAATATATGAAAGTGATCATTACTGATCAGTGTATGGGTGACAGAAACTGCAATGAACTGTGTCCGGAAGTGTTCAAATATGATGAAGATCAACTGAAATCCACTATTCGGGTTGATCCCATTCCGGATCATCTCAAGGACAAGGTCCGCCAGGCTGCTGCCGAATGCGGTGCTGAAGCCATCATTATCGAGGAATAAAAACGAACCACAAGGATAAAAGGTGTTTTCATGGGAAAATTCCGGAAAAGCAGGACTGCGGTGAACCTGCACACCTCTTTTGCCGCAGAGGCCCAGGCCAGAACTCGGTATAATTTTTTTGCCAACAAGGCCAAAGATGACGGGTATGTTCAGATCGGCAAACTGTTCGATGAAACCGCGGCCCAGGAATTTGAACATGCGCTGCGGTTTTTCAAGTTTTTCAACGGCGGCGAGTTGACCATCAACTGGCATTTTCCCGCCGGCGTGATTGAAGATACCCGATCCAATCTGCTCTCATCTGCAGAGCTGGAAAATTACGTGGGCAACGACATGTATGCCAAATTTGCAGAAATCGCCCGGGAAGAAGGATTTGCCCGGGCAGCGGATACGTTTGATGCCATTATTGTGGCGGAAAACCATCATGAAAAACTGTTTCGGCACCTGGCTGAAAATATCGCATCCAACCGGATTTTTCAGGATAAGGCCCCGATTCAATGGCGTTGCTTAAGCTGCGGATACATCCATACCGGAGAAAAGGCACCGGATAAATGTCCGGCCTGTGTGCGGCCAACGGGCTGGTTTGAACGGTTGTGTGAAAATTATTGATCTGTTTCCCGGTTCTGAAACAGATATGTATCAGAACCGGGAGTCCAATTCTGTATCATTCTCCATCCCATTTTATTTCTTTCAGGGTTGAACTTTTTCAACCATTTGTAATCAAAGGTTATTTTTATTTTAGTACTGCTGCGGTACAAGGTTTGCTTATCGTATATGACATAAGCAAACAATCGTACATCAGGAACCAATCCTGACACAGGAGGATATGAAATGAGACTTGGCGATATAAAGAAAAATTACAATCTGCTGAATTCAGTGGACTGGGACATGACACCGGAAGAAGCGATTGCATTGCATCTGGAATGGGGTCCGTTGAGATCCCAATCCTATTACAATTCCAGAGACAATGACAATGAGACTGTTTATTTTGTGATCAACACCTGGAAAAATCCGCCGATCCTCACGCTGGTGCGGAGAAAAGGGTTTGATTCCGAAGAACTGGGTAATTTTTCGCTGCCCAAGCCGCTGGAAGCAGAATTTTTACAAGGCATCGGCAAATACAAAGGCGTATATGCCGTGGAGGGAAAAGTGCGAGACTGGCTGAAAAAGGAACTTGACGTTTAACCCATAACCGCCTCCTCATAAAGTTCCCTTGCCAGGAACCGGGTGCGGCACATTACAATGGTGCCGCACCCGGTTTATTTATTTGCCGTTTGATTCGTTCTCATTGATTTTTATGAAATCCTTGACCATCAACTCACCCAGTTCTCTGGACCGTTTGGTGGCTGACTCCACCGCGTTGATCAAAGTGGTGCGAAGACCGCCCTGTTCCAGGGTGTGAATCCCTGCAATGGCGGTGCCGCCCGGGGATGCCACCCGGTCTTTGAGCTGGCCGGGATGTTCTTTGGATTCCAGAAGCATGCGGGCCGAACCCAGCACGGTCTGGGAGGACAGAAACAGGGCGTCCTTTCGGGACAGTCCCATTTTTACACCGGCATCCGCCATGGCGTCCACAATGGTGAAAATATAGGCAGGCCCGCTGCCGCTCAAGCCGGTAAAGGCATCCATGAGCACATTTTCATGGATGAACACGGTTTTGCCCACGGAATTGAAAATGGCCCGGGCTTCAGCCACATCATTTTCCAGCACATACTCACCTGCGGCGATGGCAGTGGCGCTTTCTTTGACAAACGCGCAGATATTGGGCATGGCCCGGATCATCCGCAGCTTTTTTTGCAGACCGATGGCAATGGCTGCCAGAGGAACCCCCGCAGCAATGGAGATGATCAGTTTGGATTCATCCAGGGCCGGGGCCGTTTCCTTGAGCACCATCCCGAGAATCTGGGGTTTGGTCGCGTAGACAACAATATCAGACTGCTGGATCACTTCCAGGTTGCTCTGGGTCACATTGACATGGTATTTGTCTTTGATGGCGGCCAGCAGTTCCGGGTCGATGTCCGCGCAGAAGATGTTTTCAGGTTGAGTCGCTTTGGAGAGAACCAGGCCGGAAACCAGCGCTTCTCCCATGTTGCCGCTGCCGATGAATCCGATTCTCTTTTTCTGCAGCATGTCTGATATAACTCCTTAATTTGGATCAGTTAAAAGTTTCATATTATGTCCTTCCATCAGAAAGAGTCAAGGTAAAATTTGGGGTCTGACAGTGCGGCTTCTGATTTTGCAGTTGTCAATGGATAAGAATCTGAATATGATACCGGTATGCCCGATTTCATGAAGATATTGACAGGATGTGAAACCCGATGCCCGCCCCATTGAGACAGAAACTGGAAACATTATATACGGCGTATAACCGAAAAGAGTTTGTAGACCCGGACCCGCTCATGTTCTTGTATCGGTACCCGCAGGTTTGTGACCGGGAGATCGCGGGACTGGTGGCAGCATGCCTGGCCTATGGCCGGGTGGAGATGATTTTGCAGGCCGTGAATCAGGTCCTGATGTTTTTGGGACCAAATCCCAGAGACCGGGTGGCCCGTCTGAATGAAACCGATCTGTGCCGGGGTATGGCCGGGTTCTCCTACCGGTTTGCCAGGCAGGCCCATGTGATGAGTCTGATTGTCGGGATACAGCGGGTGCTCCGGCAGTTTGGTTCCCTGGAAGCCTGTTTCATGGCCGGCATGTCTCTGGATGATGCCACGGTAATGCCCGGGCTGCTGTATCTGGTGCGGCATCTGAATCCGGACGGGGCCTGCGGGCATCTGTTGGCAGATCCGGCCAAGTCCAGTGCCTGCAAGCGCAGTCACCTGTTTTTACGCTGGATGGTGAGAAAGGATCAGGTGGATCCCGGGGGGTGGAACAAAGTCCGGCCGTCTCAGCTGTTGATTCCCCTGGACCGGCACATGTTTTCTGCAGGCAAAATGCTTGGATTCACCCGGCGTAAAACCCCGGATCGAACCGCATGCCTTGAGATTACCGACGGATTCAGGCAACTTAACCCCGAAGATCCGGTGAAATATGATTTCTGCCTGACCCGTTTCGGCATCCGGCGCAGCCTGGACATGGCCGATTTAGGGACCATACTGGCGGATTGATATGTCACCACATAAAGGAGAATGCATGGATCCGGATGCATACATGCTGCCCCCGCTGTTGCCGGGTCGGCTGATCAAACGATATAAACGATTTTTAGCCGATATCTGCCTGGATTCCGGCGAGACCGTGACCGCCCATTGCCCCAATTCCGGTTCCATGAAAGGGTGTGCCGTGCCTGGCTGCCCTGTATGGCTGTCCGTGAGCGACAATCCCCGGCGGAAACTCAAATACACCTGGGAACTGATCAAAACCCCGGCGTCCATGATCGGTATCAACACCCTGGTGCCCAACAGACTGGTGAAAAAAGCCATTGAAAATCATATGATTTCTGAACTGAACGGATACAGTCACGTTCGTTCTGAAGTCAAAACCAGTGAGGGCACACGCCTGGATCTGGTTCTGGAAGGTGCCGGAAAAGACCGGTGTTATGTTGAAATCAAAAACTGCACCCTGGTGGAGGACGGCACCGCCATGTTTCCGGACGCGGTTACCCTGCGGGGCCAGAAGCACCTGGATGAACTGATGCACCTGGTGAAAACAGGGCACCGGGGCGTGATTTTCTATCTGATCCAGCGCATGGACGCGGCCCGGTTCACGCCGGCGGCCATGATCGATCAACAATATGCGGATAAGTTGCGTGAAGCGGCAGACAACGGGGTGGAAATTGTGATCCGGGACGTTCAAATCGATCTGGAACGGATCCGGATCAATCGGCCCGTCCCTTTTGTGTTGTAACCTGCGCCACACTGGAAACAAGGCTTGACAATCTACCACTTTGTAGTATTTTAAGCCCATAAATCAGGCAATGGTTAACGATGCAGGACGTCATACCAAGGAGGAATCATATGTGGGAATATACAGATAAAGTAAAAGATCATTTTATGCACCCCAGAAATGTGGGGGAGCTTAAAGATGCCAATGCCGTTGGAGAAACCGGATCTTTGAATTGCGGGGATGCGCTGAAACTTTTCTTGAAGGTGGATGAAAATGAGCGTATTGTTGATGCGTCATTCATGACATTCGGCTGTGCCAGTGCCGTGGCCTCCTCCTCCGCACTGACGGAGATCGTTAAGGGCATGACCCTGGATGAGGCAGCCAAAGTCACCAATGGGGATATTGCCGATTACCTGGGGGGGCTGCCCAAGGAAAAAATGCATTGTTCCGTTATGGGCAAGTCCGCACTGCAAAAAGCCATTGCCGACTACCGGGGAATCCAGATCATGGAAAAACCCGGAGAAATGGTATGTGAATGTTTTGAAGTGACCGATCTGGAAATTATCGATGCGGTCAAAGCCAATGGACTGGAAACCACAGAGGATGTCACCAATTATCTCAAAGCCGGGGGCGGGTGCGGTAAATGCCTGGACCGGATCGAAGAGGTGATCGCCTCTGTCAAAGCCGAGGGATGAGCCATATGAACGTGATTTATACCGACAACAATGCCACCACGCGGGTGGCGGATGAAGTGATTGAAGAGATGCTGCCCTTTTTTGGGGGATTTTACGGCAACCCTTCCTCCATGCATACATTTGGGGACCGGGTGGGCAAAAAGATCAGACAGGCCCGGCAAAAAGTGGCGGACCTGATCCATGCGGATCCCGACGAGATCATATTTACCTCCTGCGGGACGGAAAGTGACAACAGTGCCGTTTTTTCAGCACTGAATGCTTATCCGGACAAGAAACGCATCATCACCTCCAATGTGGAACATCCGGCCATTTTGAACCTGTTCAAATATCTGCGGGATAAAAAAGGGTATGATGTGGTGCTGGTGCCGGTGGACAAAAAAGGAGATCTGGATCTGGATCTTTTGTATGACAGTTTGTCCGATGATACCGCCATTGTCTCCCTGATGTGGGCCAATAACGAAACCGGTGTGATTTTTCCCATTCCTGAGATCGCAGAAAAGGTCACGGAAAAAGGGATATTGTTTCACACGGATGCGGTGCAGGCGGCCGGAAAAATACCCATCGATGTAAGGGCTGCCCATGTGGACATGCTGTCTTTATCCGGTCACAAGATTCATGCCCCCAAAGGCATCGGTGTCTTATATGTGAAAAAAGGGATGAAGTTTTTTCCTTATCTGATCGGCGGGCATCAGGAAAAAGGCCGGCGGGGCGGCACGGAAAACACCGTCTCCATCATCGGCCTGGGAAAGGCCTGTGAACTGGCGGCACAGCAGCTGCCCATCATGAATACCCAGGTGAAAGAACTGCGGGATTATCTGCAAAGCCAGCTCCTGGAAAAGATTCCAAGCGTGTCTGTGAATGGCGATCTGGAAAACCGTCTGCCCAATACCCTGTCCATCGGATTTGATGCGGTGGAAGGGGAGTCTATTTTACTGATGCTGGACAAGGAAGGCATCTGTGCCTCTTCGGGTTCCGCCTGTACTTCCGGTTCCCTGGACCCCTCCCATGTGCTTATGGCCATGGAAGTGCCGTTCAAGTCTGCTCACGGCACCATCCGGTTTTCTTTGTCCCACTACAATACCAAAGAAGAAATGGATCATATTGTGAAGACCATGGTTTCCGCCATTGAAACACTTCGGGCCATGTCTCCTTTCTGGAAAGACGGTAAACTGGTGTAAAAAATCATGACAACCGATCAAGCACTGGTATTTGCCATTCTTTGTGCGACCCTGGTCTTGTTTGTCTGGGGAAAGTTCCGGTATGATCTGGTGGCCCTGACCGCCCTGTTGCTGGTGTCGGTGACCGGCCTGGTTCCCATTAATGAGGTGTTTTTAGGATTCGGACACCCGGCGGTGATCACGGTGGCGGCAGTGCTGGTCTTGAGCCGGGGACTGTTCAACGCCGGAGCCGTGGATCTGTTGTCCCGGCATATGGCAAAGGTGGGCACCGTTCCCACAATCCAGGTGACGGCGCTGGCCGGTATTGTGGTGGTCTGTTCCAGTGTGATGAACAATGTCGGCGCACTGGCGCTCTTGATGCCCGTGGCCATATGGATGTCCCGCCAGAGCGGCCGGTCGCCTTCCCTGCTGCTCATGCCCCTGGCTTTTGGTTCTCTGCTGGGGGGGCTGGTCACCCTGATCGGTACGCCGCCCAATATCATTATTGCATTGTATCGCGTTGAAACCGGTCTGCCGGCATTTCGGATGTTTGATTTTGCACCCGTGGGAATCGGGGTGGCCCTGGCAGGCCTGGTGTTTATTTCTCTGTTCGGGTGGCGGCTGACACCCAAACGCGAGGCCCGGTCATCTCCGGATGAGTTGTTTGAAATTGAAAATTATATCACCGAGATCATCGTTCCTGAAGGGTCCAAATTTGTCGGCCAGACTATTTTTCACCTCACATCCGCCATGGAAAAGGAAACCGAAGCCACTGTGGTGAGCCTTTCCAGGGGGGAAATCCATAAGCCCGCCCCTTCCTGGTACGAAATTCTGGAACCCGGGGATGTACTGATGGTGGAGGCGGCTCCGGATGATCTCAAAGCGTTGATGGACGGACTGGGGCTGGAACTGGCTGAATGCAAGGGAGATTGCCGGTCCACATTGGGATCTAAAGATATCCGGTTGATGGAATCAGTGATCACCACGGAATCCACACTGCCGGGCAAAACCTCTGCCGGCCTTTATCTGCGCCGGCTTTACGGGGTCAATCTTCTGGCCATTGCCCGGCGCGGCCGGCGAATTACACAGCCGTTGGGCCAGACAAAATTTATGACCGGTGATATTCTTTTGTTCCAGGGCACGGATGAATCGTTGCAGACCGTGGTCAAAAAATTCAAATGCCTTCCTTTGGCAGAACGTGAAATTCGTATCGGTCAACCTAAAAAAGTCATGTTGTCCGTGGGCATTTTCGGCGCTGCCATGGTGTTGTCCGCCACCGGCATTCTGCCGGTTCAGATTGCATTTACAGCGGCGGCCGTAATTATGGTCCTGTCCGGGGTCGTACCTTTGGGAGAAATCTATGAGCACATTGACTGGCCGGTGATTGTGCTGCTGGGTGCCATGTTTCCTCTGGGCCATGCCCTGGAAAGTTCCGGGGGCGCCGGACTGATCGCGGAAAAACTGCTGATGCTGTCCGGCTTTTTTTCCAGCGCCGGAACCCTGGCGGTCCTTCTGGCCGGGACCATGCTGCTGTCCAATGTGGTGAACAATGCGGCGGCGGCCGTGCTGATGGCACCTATTTCCATTACCCTGGCAAAGGAAATGGGGATTTCTCCGGATCCGTTTCTGATGGCTGTGGCGGTGGGAGCTTCCTGCGCATTTCTGACACCGGTGGGCCACCAGTCCAATGCCCTGGTCATGGGGCCGGGGGGATATAAATTCGGTGATTACTGGCGACTGGGGCTGCCCCTTTCCATTATCGTGACAGTGGTGGCAGTGCCGTTGATCCTGATTTTCTGGCCCATGATTCCTGTGTCCGGAGGATGATCCTGCCTTGCAAAGAGAGACGCTGCAAGGGATTTCATCCGAATGATTTCTTGTTGTGATCAGCGACTAGTGCCGTGGGGGGCTGTGGGTCGAATCCCATTCTGCGATGGTTTGCTACATGGTGTTGGGCATGCGAAGCGTTAAAAAACGTCAAACTGTGTGAGGACACACTTGCCCGCAGTTTTTGACGTTTAGCAAAGCATGCCCTACACCATGTCAAATACATGCAGAGGGTGAGATCCACAGCCCCCCACGGCACGGGTCATATGATAAAAAAAATCAGGCCTGGAACAGCGGGGTGGAGATATACCGCTCCCCGGTATCGCACACAATGAACACCACGGTTTTTCCGGGATGCTGCCCGGCCACCTGTGTGGCGGCATGAAAATTGGCACCCGATGAAATTCCGCACAGCAATCCATAATCTTTTGCCAGTTTTTTTGCACCGGCAAAGGCCTGGTCCTCGGACACCGTGACGATCTCATCGATGATGTCGCGGTTCAGGTTGGCGGGAACAAACCCGGCACCGATCCCCTGAATTTTGTGGGGACCGGGATTTCCCCCGGACAGCACAGGCGAGTTTTCAGGTTCCAAGGCCACGGACCGCAGGTGCGGATTTTTTTGTTTGATCATTTCCGATACCCCGGTGATGGTGCCGCCCGTGCCCACACCCGCCACAAAGATATCGATTTTTCCATCCAGGGCATCCCAGATTTCCGGGCCCGTGGTGGTGCGGTGGATTTCCGGATTGGCCGGGTTGGAAAACTGGTCCGGCATCCAGGCGTTGCCGGTTGTTTCAACCAGGTTTTGGGCCGCCGCGATAGCGCCTTTCATCCCTTTTTCCCCGGGTGTCAGATGCAGTTTCGCGCCTAAGTGGGCCAGAAGCTGCCGGCGCTCGATGCTCATGGTTTCAGGCATGGTCAGAATCAGTTTCAATCCCTTGACCCGGCACACAAACGCCAGGGCAATGCCGGTGTTGCCCGAAGTGGGCTCCACAATCACCGTGTCCGGATTGATTTTTCCGGTTTTCAATCCATCATCGATCATGGCCAGACCGATGCGGTCCTTGACCGAGGACAGAGGATTGAAATATTCCAGTTTTCCGTAAATGTCGGCCCCGGTGGCCCGGCTTGCCTTGTCCAGATAGACCAGGGGAGTGTTGCCGCAGGCCGCAGTGATATCAGGCAGTTTTTTCATTTTGATATTCCTTGTGTGAGGGCGGGTGTTTGTAAACCAGCTTGGGAGATTCCATGAATACCTTGGTGTCCGGCGGGATGGAAGAGGTGAGCCACACATTGCCCCCAACCACGGACCGGGTCCCGATCACGGTGTCTCCGCCTAAAATCGTGGCCCCGGAATAGACAATCACATCATCTTCAATGGTGGGATGGCGTTTGGCGCCCCGGAGTTTTTCTCCGGCATCCGGAGGAAGGGACAAGGCGCCGATGGTCACATTCTGATAGATCCGGACATTGTTTCCGATTTCCGATGTTTCACCGATCACAATACCGGTGCCGTGGTCAATGACAAACCGCCGGCCGATGGTGGCGCCGGGATGAATATCGATGCCGGTCAGGCTGTGGGCCTGTTCGGTCATGATCCGGGGCAGCTGGGGCACCTGGAGCCTGAACAGCCGGTTGGCAATCCGGTACACCATGGTGGCATACAGTCCCGGATAGGAAAAAATGACTTCATCATGACTTTTGGCTGCCGGATCGCCGGCATAGGCCCCTTTGACATCCTCGGCCAGTTCCCGCCGCAGTTCAGGGATGGCCCGGATCATGGTCAGGGCGGCATCATGTCCCCGGGGTTCGCATTCCGTGCACTCCAGATCATATCGGTGGCAGTCATGGCGAAGCACATGAATGATCTGTTCGGACAAAATGTCATACAGCTGGGACACGGATTGACCGATGTGGTAGGTCAGGTTGGCATGGTCCACTTTTTCTCTGGAAAAATATCCGGGAAACAGCACTTGTCTGAATTTTTCAATCATGTCCTGAACAGAGATGGAAAAATGAATGGGTTCGTCACCGATATGGGCAAAACAGGTGTCATCATCCAGAGATGCGATGATGTCCCGGATGGCCCCGGGCAGTTGGCTGCGCTGCTCAGGAACACGATTGCCGTCGATTTTGCAGGTGGAACAATGTTGTGCAGAATCATTCATTCTCAATGCTTCCTTTGTCTGGTTCGAAAATTTTGATGAATACCGGACATTTCCGGCAGGCTTCCATTTTTTCCGCCCAGGAATGATACGATTCTCCGTTGCATCGGGTGCCGTTGATGAACCAGCAAAGATCTCCGGAATTGAATTCCCATGCCGGGCAGTTTTCCAGGCGGCTGCCGGAGCACTGGTTGATGTCCCAGCATTTATTTCCCTCTGTGTCCTTAATATTCAATGTCTTGTGCAACAGGAAAAGAGATTGCCGTTCCACATGGTGAGGGATTTTCCGCCACCCCTGCTCATAGCTGTGGATGGCTTTGATGGAAATTCCGAGCAGCTGGGCCAGCTCTTTCTGGGTTTTTCCCAGCCGGGTTCTCAGATATTTGAAATCTTTGGGATCCATGCGTGTCCTTAGGTTCATACGATTCTGTTAAGACTTAACCACTCTTTCATGTGTGAAAATATACCACAGAGTGGTGGGTGTCAACGATGAAATTTTTAAAAGACCTGAATAATACAGGGATTTGGTTGACGAATATGTTTGTGATATTACTTTATATGCAAAATTAAATTAATAATGAAAGGAACCCAAGGTGACATATGAAATTAGATAAATTGACCATGAAATCCCAGGAACTCCTCCAATCCGCCCATGAAACGGCCCGGAGAAAAAACCATGCCGCCATTGAGCCGGTTCACTTGTTGAGCGGTTTGGTTGCGGACCGGGAAGGTGTGGGTGCAGCGATCCTGAAAAAAATCGGGGCGGATATGTCTGCGGTGACCGCTGACGTGAAACAGGCAGTGGAAAACCTGCCCCAGGTGTCCAACCCGGCGGACATTTATCTGTCCCGGGACAGTCAGCAGGTGCTGGATACCGCATTCAAAGAAGCGGACAAGATGAAGGACCAGTACGTCAGCCTGGAACATCTGTTGCTGGCTTTGACCGGGGCCAGAGGCAAGGCCGGGGAGATCCTGAACCGCCAGGGTGTGACAAGAGATGCCATTTTGTCTGTATTGAAAGACATCCGGGGCAACCAGAGCGTGACCGACCCGAATCCGGAAGAAAGATACCAGGCCCTGGAAAAATACGGCCGGGATCTGACCCAGCTGGCCCGCACCGGCAAGCTGGATCCGGTGATCGGCAGGGATGAGGAGATCCGGCGCATTGTCCAGGTCCTGTCCCGTCGCCGCAAGAACAATCCGGTGCTTATCGGCGAGCCCGGGGTGGGTAAGACCGCCATTGTGGAAGGCCTGGCCCAGCGTATCGTGGAAGGGGATGTGTCCGATTCCCTGAAAAACCGGCGGGTCGTGGCCCTGGACATGGGGGCGCTGCTGGCAGGCGCCAAGTTCAGAGGCGAATTTGAAGAACGGCTCAAGGCCGTGCTCAAAGAGGTGGAGGCGGCCGAAGGAGAGATTGTGCTGTTCATCGACGAGCTGCATACCGTGGTGGGGGCAGGGGCTTCCGAAGGGTCTGTGGATGCGTCCAACATGCTCAAGCCGGCCCTGGCCAGAGGCACCCTGCGGTGCGTGGGTGCCACCACGTTAAATGAATACCGCAAATATATAGAAAAGGATGCGGCCCTGGAGCGCCGGTTCCAGCCGGTCATGGCCAAGGAGCCCAGTGTGGCGGACACCATCTCTATTCTTAGAGGGCTCAAGGAAAAATATGAAGTCCATCACGGCATCCGCATCAAAGATTCCGCGCTGGTGGCGGCAGCCACATTGTCCAACCGGTATATCGCAGACCGGTTTTTACCGGACAAGGCTGTGGATCTGATCGATGAGTGCGCCTCCAGGCTGCGTATCGAAATCGATTCCATGCCAAGGGCCATTGACGAGGTGCAGCGGAAAATCACCCAGGCCCAGATCGAGCGCCAGGCCCTGCTCAAGGAAAAAGACCCGGCATCCAGAGAGCGGCTTGAAAAACTGGAAAAAGAAATCGCCGCCATGTCCGAGGAGATCGGGCCCATGAAGATGCACTGGGACAGTGAAAAAAAATTGATCCAGGAAATCTCAGGTGTCCGGGAGGAACTGGATAAAGCACAGACCGAAGCCCAGATGGCGGAACGCGCCGGAGATCTGGAAAAAGTGGCCCAGATCCGGTACGGCACCATGACCCAGCTGCAAAAAACCCTGGAAACCAAAAAACAGGAACTGGATGAGCTGCAAGAGACCAGCAAAATGCTCAAGGAAGATGTGGATGAAACCGATGTGGCGGAAGTGGTGTCCGCCTGGACCGGTATTCCGGTATCCAAGATGCTGGAGGCGGAACAGGAAAAACTGGTGCACATGGAAGACTATATCAAACGCCGGGTCATCGGCCAGACCCAGGCCATAGATGCGGTGTCCAATGCGGTGCGCAGGGCCAGATCCGGTCTGTCTCCCGAAGACCGGCCCATCGGCACATTCATTTTCATGGGACCCACGGGCGTGGGCAAGACCGAGCTGGCCAAATCCCTGGCCGAATTCATGTTTGACAGCCAGCAGGCCATGGTGCGGCTGGATATGTCTGAATACATGGAAAAACATTCCGTGGCCCGGCTCATCGGAGCCCCTCCCGGATATGTGGGTTATGACGAGGGCGGGTTTCTGACCGAAACCGTGCGGCGCCGGCCTTATTCCGTGCTGTTGTTTGACGAGATCGAAAAAGCCCACCCGGATGTGTTCAACATCCTGCTCCAGGTCCTGGATGACGGGCGTATGACCGACGGGCACGGCCGGACCGTGGATTTCAGAAACACCATCATCATCATGACCTCCAATGTGGGGTCCCGGTTTCTCCAGGAATCGGGCAGCAGTGGTGGTTTTTCTTCAGAGGAAGTGGATGCGGGTATTGCCCGGGCATTGAAAGAGGTGTTCCGGCCGGAATTTTTGAACCGGATCGATGAAATCATCACCTTTCATGCACTGGACCGGGAACATATCGAACAGATTGCCGCCATCCAGATTAAAGATCTCAACCGTCGTCTGGCTGTCCGGGATCTGACCATCCAAATGGATGAAGCAGCCATGGCTTATCTGGCGAAAAAAGGATATGACCCCAGTTTCGGTGCCAGGCCTTTGAAGCGGGTCATCCAGCGGGAAATTGAAAACCCGTTGTCTCTGGCGCTGTTAAAAGGGGAGTTTGTCAAAGGAGATACGATCCGCTTTACACTGGATGATGCCGGACAGGGCTTGGTGTTCGGTCATTGATGTCAGAGCCGCCGGCTGAATTCCCTGGCATCTGCATTGCTGTTTAAAAATCGATACAAGGTGGCCCGGCCGACTCCGAGAACCCGGGCCGCCTTTGATTTATTCCCCCCGGTTTTGGTCAGGGCCGCTTTGACCGATGCCACATCCAGTCTGCCCCGGGCAGGTCCGGGTTCCGGCAGGATGTCCGGTTCCCGGAAAGATGAAAAGGTCATGCCCGATCCCTGGGTGATTTCCGGGGGCAGATCCGAAGGCAGAATCTGATCCCCCCGGCATCGTACCACGGAAAACTGGATCACGTTTTTCAGTTCCCGGACATTGCCGGGCCAGTCATAATCGAGCAGCAGGTTCAAGGTGTCACCGGCCAGGGCCGGCATGGTCGCGTTATTTTCCTGTTCCGCCTGTTTGAGAAAATAAGATGCCAGCAACGGAATATCGTTTTTCCGTTGCCGCAGCGGCGGCAGGTGGATGGGAATGACATTGAGGCGGTAATACAAATCCTCCCTGAACCGGCCGTCCCGGACCGCCTCTTTAAGGGACTGGTTGGCAGCGGAAATGATGCGGACGTCCACGGATATTTTTTTTTCCCCGCCCACTTTTTCAAACGTCCCTTCCTGGAGAAACCGCAGCAGTTTGACCTGAATTTTCAGCGGCAGTTCCGCCACTTCATCCAGAAACAGCGTGCCTTTGTGGGCCAGTTCAAACCGTCCTTTTCTTTCCTTGACCGCACCGGTGAACGCGCCTTTGACATGCCCGAACAACTCGCTTTCCACAATGCCTTCAGGTATGGCCCCGCAGTTCACCGGCACAAATGCGCCGTTTCCATATGCGGAAATATCATGAATGGCATTGGCCACCCGCTCCTTTCCCGTGCCGGTTTCTCCGGACACATGCACGGGATAGCTGTATAACGCCACATCCCGGATCTGCCGGAAAATTTCCTGCATGGTCTGGTCTTTGCCGATAATGCCGTTAAAGCTGGACAGGGATTCCGCTTTCAAAGACAAGTCAATGGATTCGGTCAGGTCCCGGAAAGAGGCAATCACCCCTTTGAATTCCCCTGAATTGTCAATGACGGCGGAAACCGTCATTTCCAGCTGCCGGGTGTCGCCGGACCGGGTGACAAACGTGACCGGATATTCCTTGGTATCGGAAAAAAAATCCGGCGTAGCATCGCAAAAAGAGCATTTGGCGCCGCAGAAAGGGGCATTGAACACATCGTGGCAATCTTTGCCCAGGGCCTCTTCTTTTTTGTATCCCGTGATTTTTTCCGCTTCTTTGTTAAATACCGTGATAATACGTTCCGGGGTGTGGGCAATGATCCCCAGTTTGAGATTGTCCAGAACAAGGTTCAGATTGTCGCGGTCCAGCAGGCTGTGGGCAGGGTTTTTCATGGCATGTCATCTTCAGGCAGCAATAGGTTCGGTTCATATGGCACAATTCTGATGCCTTAAATGACACGTTTGTGTATCAAGTGCAATAGGTTTTTGCTTATTATCCAAAAAAGACGGTCAGTCCTCTTCCCATGAAATGCAGTCTTTGGGACAGTTTTTTACAGCCTCAAGGATGTTTTCGTCCTGATAATCATCCAGGGGCCGGACCTGGACAAAACCGGAATCACCGATTTCAAATGCATGGGGGGCCACCTCCACACAGATTTCACACAAAATACACGATCCCAGATCAATCACCGGTCGTTTCATCATTTGTCATTATCCTTTACCGTATCAAACCACCATCCCTTGTTGATATGGGCCTGTTTCTCCTTGAGTGCCAGCTCCAGAATCCGATACCCGGAATCCAGCAGAATGCCGTAAAGTACCCCGCATCCGGGATCCTCATGGTGCTCATATCCCTGTTGCGCCAGTTCAATCATTTGTCTGGCCATCTCAATGGTGCGGGCGATATTTTCATCACATTTTTTGGCAGTCATCGGGCATTCCTTTGTTTGGTCGTCTCCCGGATCAGGTCACAGATCCGGGCGGTTTCAAATGTCCACCCGGTATACATCCAAATTTTTGTCTGATCTGCAAGCAGATCTTCAGAAAGGGTGTCCGGATCCAACCGCCCGGCATGGTTCAGTGCCCGGGTTGCATAGGTTTTCTTGACAGGGTCTTTGTCATCCATAAAAGGGACAATCAATGAGGCCCTGTAGGCGCTGATCCGGTCAGGGGCGGCTTGTGCATATGTGCCGATGCCCCATAAAATACCCTGCTGGAGCTGGGGATTGTCGATGAAATTGGCTTCCGGATCCAGAAACGAAAACATGATGGAGTCGAATTCAGCGGCCAGGCCCGGATGCCGGCTTAAAATTTCTCCCATGGCCTCGGCCGATCCCCACCCGATGCCCCCGGACTCATCATTAAGATTCCACATGAGCCGCCGCATCAAATCCCGGGCTTTTTCCATGTGATTTTCACCCATGCGAAACCCTAAGTGTCCCATGGCGGTCACGCTGCGGAACCGGATCAGTTCATTTCGGTTATAAAAGAAAAAAAACAGATGTCCCTTCAACTGCGGGTCTGGAATTTGCGCCAACCGGTCCAGCGCTGTCTGCCGGTCCGGATTTTTGAGCAACTCCTTGACCTGTTGTCGGATTTTTCTGCCGTGGGGTCTGGCCATATTATCATTTTCCTGTGCCTGGTTCAGTTTGTTTTTTCAAAAGAAATAAACAGCACAAATCATGCCACAACAGCGGAAAAGGTGACCGCATTCCTGGCGTTGCCATAATGACCGAAAGCATTTACGCCAATCTGTCCGGGGAGAACCCCGGGTTTAATATCAAACCCAAAGGCTATTGGTTTTTTATTGACGGTGTCGTCAAAAAATCTTTGAATTGATCAGAAATTCGATATGCATATCCGTATTATTAATCAGTTGACCAAAATACCGTAATCACCTCATTGTTTCCCATGGGGGAAAATTTAACGATGACATGGGATGTCAGTTTGGCGTTAAAAGCGGTGAATTTGGGTTGTTCCCCTCCTGCCTGGATCCGGGGGGCTCCCCTTTGACTGCATTGGCGGCGAGCCGCGGATAATCATTTCGAGCAACAGCAGCGGGTTTGCGCCGGACACGCAACAATGGTTGTTCTCCAAATATGAAATTGCCGGACAAATCTTCATACAGTCCTGTTTGATCCGCCCCCAGGAGTAAAGGGGAATAGTTTTTGACGGCTGGCTGCAGACAAAAATCGCCCCTCTGATATCTGAACAATCCTATCGCCCATTTTCTTGAGCATCCGGGATACAGTGCTTTGGCTCAACCCAAGTGCCGCCTGGATCTCTTTAGAGGTTGAGGTGCCTCGTGCTAAAAAGTTTTTAATCGACGTCATGATTTGCACCCCTCCGATGTAACAAATGGGTAATTCTATGAATAGAAAATATTATCGCAATGATAGCCAGAATGCCTTAGCCGCATGGTTTTGAAAAAATATACCAGCAACCGGGCATCGCTTTTTGATCTATCCAGGGAAAATAAGCAAGATTGCGATCCGTAAGCCTGCTATCGGAAAAACTCAACCAGAAACATGATGATATCCGGAAAGACGGTGGCGATGAGCATTGCAGCGACCCATGCCCCGAGAAATGGCCAGGCTTCTCTGGCGATAGCACCCATTTTTTCCCTGCATACCGGAGCTGCAATCCAAAGCTGAGGACCCATAGGTGGTGTGATTTCACCAATCAATGAATTTGTGACGGCAAGCACGCCATAAAAAACCGGATCTATTCCCAGGGTGATGACGCTTGGTATAAAAAGAGGCAGAACGATGATGACCATTGGCAGGCTGGAGAAGAAGAATCCCATAACCAGCAGAACAAAATTGACCATCATCATGAAACCAAGTGGTCCCAGTTCAAGCGAAATGACATATTGAGTGATTATCTGAGGAAGTTCTATGTAGGCAAACATTCGTCCCATAAGATCAGCGCCAATAATTAAAAAATAAATCATTGAACTGATTTTGGCTGTATCTATGGTAGCTTCCATAATTTTTCCCCAGGTCAGTTCCCTGTAAACGAACAAACCGATGAGAAGTGAATAAAGACAAGCCACCGATGCTGCCTGAGTCGGGCTGAAATAACCGCCGTAAATTCCACCCAGTACGAGAACTGGCATAAGAATCAATGGCAGTATCTTAATGAATCCCAGCTGCTTTTCTTTCCAGGTTGCCTTTGACAATGTTGCATAATTTCTTTTTTTACAGATTATGACAGCAACAATGCACATCAAGAATGCAGTCAAAAGTCCCATACCAATGCCGCCCATAAATAGATCCACGATGGAAATACGATTCAGCGCACCGAATATAATAAAAAACAAGCTCGGGGGTATAAGAAGTCCAAGTTCCGCCGAAGTGACGGCAAGACCAGATGCAAAGGGTCTATCATAGCCATTCTCCACAAAAACAGGGACCATGACAGTCCCTATTATGGCAAGACACGCAGCCGCAGAACCAGAGATGGAGCCCAGAAAAGCGGCAAAAATAATCCCGGCGACGGCCAAGCCGCCCGGTAATCTTCCAAACGTTGCCTTGATGAAGTCACTCAAAGGCACCATTCCCCCGCTTCGGAGAATCAGGTTGCCGGCCAGGATAAAGAATGGGCATGCAAGCAGGGGATATGAATTTATAGATGAAAAAAAGATCTGAGCCAGTGACTCAAATGACATTCCCATGGAATACAGTGCAATAATGCTGGATCCGAACGCAAACGCGATCGCAAGCGGGGCGCCACTTAAAAACAAAATGACCATTAATGCAATGCCGATATATACAAACAGATCCAAACCTGCCTCCAGTGGGTTCAATCTTTTTGTGATTGATACCGTTTAATTAAATTGTAAAATTCAATTATACCGACAAGGGTGAATATGATCATACCCAAGGGGACACAGAGTTCCACAATCCATTTGGGGATCGGAAAGTATTTAGGAAATACCGCCTGACGTTCATACAGCATCATAGTTAGCACAATGCCCCCAAATGAGATAGCTGCTCCGTAAATAATTGTGGCGAGTATATTGAACAGTTCCAACAAGAGTTTAGCTTTTCCCCGGAGCTTGGTTACGACAAGATCAATGGCGACATGACCATTTTCAGCGATGAGCGGGCCACTGATCAAAAGCATGGCCCACACTGTGATCCAAACGGGCAAATCAATGACAAAATCATAGGTCATGTGAAAAAAAACACGACCTATGATTTCTCCAAGGCTTATCAGAACAGCGATGATCAGCAGGAAAGCACAAATTTTTTCTATCACTCTATATGCTTTGTCGATTAAACTTTTTCCCATCTGTCAGATCATCCTTTCCAGCAGGTGATAAAATTATCTTGCAGTATCGATTGCCTTGATCAATTCAGGATCCAGTTTTTCGTACATATCGGCAAAAGAATCTCTCATCAGTTTCTGCCATTTGGCTATTTCTTCTTTTTCAAATTTCAGGGCACTGAGTTTTGGATCAGCATCCCATTTCTCAATAGATTCCTGTTCGAATTTTTCATAGTATTTGGATGCATCGATCTGATCAAATGTCGTGCTTAAAGTTTCACGAACATTTTCAGGCAGACCTTCCCACCACTTTGTGTTGGCCACCATGCAAATCGGTTGATTGCCAAAGGGAATTAGAACAGCGTATTTCGTATGGCGGGCAAGTTCAAAATATCCGACTCCGCCAGTAAAATCGGTCAAAAGCCCTTCAATCATATTGGTCTGCAAGGCAGTAACAACTTCTGTGTAAGGCAGGGCAATCGGAGTTACCTTGAGTGCTTTAAGCGCTTTGGCAAACGCCTCTCCGCCAGCAAAACGGATTTTCTGACCCTCGACATCTGCGACTGATTTGATTGGTCCCGTATCTGTGAACAGATACCATGTGCCAGTATCAAATAACCATTTTATGATAGTCACCCCTTTTTCTTTGGCCATTTTATCATGAAGCGCTTTCCATTCCGGTGTATTCATCGATCTCATGTAATGATCCCAGCTTTCAAAAACACCTGGGGTCTCTCCGAGCTTCCATGCCGGATCCAGTTCTTCAAGAAAATGCGGTGCAGAATAGGTCATCTGAATCGCACCGTTGGATACTGCTTCAAGAGCCTCACTCTGGTTGCCATAAAGCATGCCTTTATCAAAAATCTTGAATTCATATTTTTTTAAGTCCGGATGAGTTTCTGTCATGCCAATGATCGCGTTGATATACAGATTAATCCCGATCTGTTCAGCAAATGCGGGATACATCGGAGTGGCGGTTGACATGGTGATCTTTTCCTTGCTTTCTGCCGTGTTTGCTCCAGGAAAGACCATTACCAAAGCGATTAACAAAGAAAAAATGGACAGAATGATTGATCGTGCAAATGTTTTTTGCATCTTCCTTCCTCCTTGATTTGTGGTTTCAAAAGGTCAAAAATTGACGATCTGATGATAGAAGATCCTGGTCAAGCACCTGTTCCAGAATCTGAACTGCACTATCTATTTGCTCTTCAGTGATAATAAAAGGTGGTCCCAGCATCACCATGTCACCAGCCTGTCCTCGGTCACACCCGCTTGAGTATTCAACAAACATTCCCTTTTCAAGGCATGCAGCAGACACCCTGGAAGAAAAACCCAGACTTTTTTCAAACGGTTTTTTGGTTGTTTTGTCTTGGACAAACTCAATACCACGCATTAAGCCCAGACCCCTGACATCACCCACCAGCGGGTGGGCTCTTAATTTATCAAGTTTGTTATTCAGATATTCACCCAAGGTGTGGGATCTTTCAACAAGATCATGTTCTTTGATGTAATCCAGTGTTTTTGATACCACCGAACAGCCCAGCGGGTTCCCGCCCCAGGAATGACCTGCACCGAAGACACCGGAGTTGGATGCAATTTTGTCATGAATGAATTGAGGAACAGCTGTCGCTCCGATGGGGAAATACCCCCCGCTCAGGCCTTTGCCCAGCGCCAGGATATCTGGCACCACATTGAAATGTTCATATGCAAACATTTTGCCGGTTCGTCCGGCGCCTGTCATTACCTCATCAAACATGAGGAGCACGTCATATTTATCACAAATCTCTCGGATCCGTTCAAAATACCCTTCAGGAGGGACCGCCCCGCAGAGAGCCATGCCTGACACCGGTTCTGCCAGAAACACCGAGACATTATCCGGCCCCAGGCACATGATTTCATTTTCCAGGGCATTGGCACAGTCCAGGTCACAGTTGTCCGGTGTTTTGTTGAACCAGCAGCGGTAACAGTATGCCGGCGGGATATGGTTGAAATCATGAAGATAGGGCATAAAATCATTTCTTCTGGCTGTGGCACCGGTCCACGCCAGAGCCCCGGCGGTGCTGCCGTGATAGCTTTGCCATCTGGAGATGACCCTTGATTTGGATGGTTTGCCATTGTCCAGATGGTATTTCCGGGCAATTTTTATTCCGATTTCAATCGCTTCGGTCCCGCCGGAAACAAAAAACACCTTGTCCATGACAAAATTGGATGCTTCGCAAAGTTTTCTTGACGCTTCTTCAAGCGGCGGGTTGGTAAAATCCACACGATGCACATAGACCAGTTTCCTGGCCTGTTCATTGATGACATCTGCCATTTCTTCAAGACCATGGCCCAGACTGCAAAGAATGGGGCCGCCGGAAGCATCCAGATACCGGTTTCCCTGGTCGTCATAGATGTACACTCCCTTACCGGAGGCAATGGATACATATTTTCGGTTCAAGAAAAAGTGAAATACATGAGATTTTCCAGAGTCTGTTTGATTATTCATGTTTTTCTCCTGGTTCTGATCATGAGATGGGCAAGTATTTTGAAATTTTTTGTGCCAGTTGAATTATTAGTTCAGCATATTCTTTTTTTATTTCTGACAAAGACGTCTGGGTTCTGAGAAAATCAAAACAAATAGCGCCGGCAACCTTGTTCGTGCCAGCATTTATCAAAGGAGCACCCAGTGCCAACAGGCCAGGGACGAACTCTTCGTTGTTGATGGAATATCCTCTTTTTTTGATCAATGCCAATTCACAAAACAGCTGGTCTCTGTCGATGATGGTTCTTCCTGTTTTATTTTCAAAGGACAGTGAATTGATAACAGCCATCTGTTCCTGTTCCGGGAGAAATGCAAGAACAGCTTTTCCAAGTGCGGTACTGTTTAGATCTTTTATTACTGTCGGTAATTGATAAGGCAGGGCATTTCGTAGTTCTCGCCTGTAAATGATCATAAGCGCATCTGTATCTCTTAAAGCCACATCCATTGTGATTTGATGCTGGTTGCATGTTTCATCTACAATCGGTTTTATCATCTGGAGGAAATCAAATCCTCTCAACAAACCATGGCCCAATGAAATGGCCTTTGATCCGAGCTTCAGTCTTTTGGTTTCCGGGTGTTTTTGAAGATAGCCCAATTCCACGAACGTGTTCACAAATCTGTATGTGGATGTCATGTTGATGCCGGTCAATTTCGATATATCGGATTGCGTACAGGAAATACGATCCTGATTGAACAGGCTTAAAATTCGTAGCCCTTTTTCAAGACTTTTGGAGAAATATGGGGTCTGCCCTTTTGCCATTAGTACCGACCCTTTACTATTATAGTAAATTGTTTACTTTTATTAACTATAATAATTTTTAATTTTTCAATTTGTCAATAGAAAATTTTTGTTTTATCGATTTTTTTTCTTGGACAGTGCAATGCATTTTATCGACTTTTTCCAAAACTTAGCATTTTGAGGCCGACTTATTGAATATCTTCCTTTCTTCTTTATAGAACAACCCCGTATTTGCGACACTGCCGTCCTCTTAGGTAATTCATGGTATTCTTTATGGTAACACTATGTCCATATATTTTATAATTATCTGAATTTATTGATATGATGGCGGAGAGGGTGGGATTCGAACCCACGATCCCGGTTTTGCCGGGATACTGCTTTTCGAGAGCAGGGCCTTCAGCCGCTCGGCCACCTCTCCGATTCAGGGACCTGTCACTGGGCAGAAGTTTTGATTTTATCGATTATGGGATGCATGTCAAGAAGTTCCAAAATAATTATTCTTGAGTCATTGGCATGGATTGCTTAATATACTTGGATATTATTTTTTATAAAGCAGGCAATTACAGGAGAAGGGTGAATGGAGTTTTTTTTCAGGCCCCGGGGTATTGCGGTTGTGGGAGCCACAGCCAGCAAAGGAAAGGGCGGTAATCTGATTGTGTTGAATCTTAAAAAAGGATATTTTGGGCCGGTGTATCCGGTCAACCCCGGGTACGATGAAATAGAAGGGTTTACCTGCTATCTGTCCGTGTCTGATGTGCCGGATCCCGTGGATCTGGCCATCGTGTTTGTGGCGGCCCACATGGTGCCGCAGGTGATCGAGGATTGTGCCCAAAGAGGGATTCCGGGCGTTATGATCCAGTCTGCCGGATTTTCGGAAACCGGCACCACCGGGGCGGCATTGCAGGAGAAGATCAGGCAGACAGCCCGGGAAACCGGCATCCGCCTGTGGGGGCCCAACTGTATGGGCCTGGTGGATGTGCCCAGCCAATGGATATTTTCCACGGTCACCCCGACCATCTGGGATACCGGCCTGACTCCCGGCAATGTGTCTTTGATCGCCCAGAGCGGGATGCTGGCCGGGGCGTTTCTCATCGATCTCATATCCCACGGCACCATGGGGATCGCCAAGGTTTGTTCCATCGGCAACAAAATGGATGTGGATGAAAACGATCTCCTGGAATGGCTGATTCATGACCCGGACACGGCCGCCATCGGGCTGTATCTGGAATCGTTGACCGACTGCCGGCGGTTCATGGCCTTATGCCGCAGTACCCCCAAACCCGTGGTGATTCTCAACGGCGGGAAAACCGCAGGAGGCGCAGCAGCAGCCCAAAGCCACACGGCCAGTCTGTCGGCCGGCGGAGCACTGGTGGCCGGTGCCATGGCCCAGGCCGGAGTTATAACGGCGGACGGGTTTTACCAGCTGGCTGATTTTTCAAGGACCTTTGGCATGTATGCCCATCTGCCGCCCCGAACCGGAAACCGGGTGGCCGTGCTCACCTACACGGGTGCCGCAGGAATCGTGTCCGCGGATATCATGGACCGGCACGGCCTTGAATTGTCTCAATTCAGAGACACTACGCTGGAAACATTGCAGACGGTTTTTCCGGAATGGATGCCGCCTGCCAATCCCGTGGACATGTGGCCCGGAATTATTTTGAACGGATCCAAAAAAACCTATGAAACAGCCATGCAGGCGGTGTGCGCTGATCCGGCGGTGGATGCCGTGTTTATCCATTGCTTTGCCGGTGGATTCAGCCTGGAGGTGGATCTGGAAAAAATGGCCGACACCGCCCGGGAAGCGGGCAAGCCGCTGTTCTGCTGGATTTCCGGGGAACGGGACCGGGTGTATCGGTTCCAGAAAACGGCACAGCCCCTGGGGGTGCCGGTATTCCGGGAGATAATGCGGGCCGTGGAATGCATGGGCATGCTGCTGAACCGCCCCTGCCCAAAGATTGAAACCGATCCGGAAACAGCGGCGGAAGAACGGATCCGCCGGTTGACACAGGATCCCCGCCTGGCGGTGCTGGCATCAAACACCGGTGAACTGGACGAATTGGTATCCAAACAGGTGCTCAAAGCCTGCGGCATCCCGGTGGTGGAAGAAAAACAGGTGACTTTTTTTGAGGAAGCACAGCGCGCGGCGGCTGATTTCGGGTTCCCCCTGGTGGTCAAGGGCATGGTTGCCGGGGTGTCACACAAGACCGAATCCAGTCTGGTGCACCTGGGCATCGCCTCTGACCAAGATCTTGCATCGGCGGTGACAACGCTTCAACAGACCATGGAAGGCCGCGGCCGTATCCTGATCCAGAAACAGGTCCCGGGGAAAATAGAGCTGGTGGCAGGATTTGTCCGGGATCCCCGGCTGGGGCCCTGTGTCATGTGCGGGCTGGGCGGGATATTTGCCGAAGCCCTCAATGACACGGTGTTCGGGGTGGCGCCTCTGACCCTGGCAGATGCCCTGGCCATGATCGACCGGCTCAAATGCCGGCCCATGCTGGACGGGTATCGGGGATATGATCCAGTGGACAAAAATGCCCTGGGACGTATCCTTGTCATTTTGGGGGATTTGGGTTGCGCGTATCCGGACATCCGGGAAATCGATATCAATCCTTTGATTATGCACAAAGGAGATCCTGTTGCCGTGGACGGGCTGGTGGTGCTGGCATAATTATTGCCTATAGCAATTTATGGTTTTTCCACTTATAATTGAGTTTAGAAACGCGGCAACTTTTCATCTGGTTACCGCTTAAACCCGGATCAGCAAATATCGGTTATTGCTGGATTCAAACAAAAAAATCTGGAGGAACGATGAAAAGCTTATTAAAAAATCTGGTAATCATTGTGATGCTTGCTTCATTGAGTTTTCTGACGGTCAGTTGCAACACCATGCAGGGGGTGGGTGAAGATCTGGAAACTGCCGGTGAAAAAATTCAACAAAAAGCGGATTGATTTAGTTTGATGGCTGAGACAACACCGCCGCAAAACGCATTCAATCGACTGGCTGACAGCAAAAGCCCCTATTTACTGCAGCATGCAGATAATCCGGTGGCCTGGCATCCCTGGGGAAAACAAGCCTTTGAAAAAGCAAAAAAAGAGGACAAACCCGTTTTTCTCTCCATCGGATATGCCACCTGCCACTGGTGTCATGTCCCACCCCATGGGATTTACGCAGTTTCTTGCTGCCTGTGATTTTATCATCGGCCCGACCCAGGAAATTGTGGTGGTCGGGGACCCCGGCAACCAGAAGACCACAGACATGTTGCGTGCCGTCAAACAGGCATATCTTCCCAATAAAGTCCTTTTGTTCCGCGGCAAACAGGACGCTTTTGAAGAACTGGATAAAATCGCTGCCTATGCGGGGGAAATGGCTTCTGCCGTACCTGTGGACCGGCCTACAACATTCTGGTGCCAGCAGTTTGCCTGCCGGGAACCCATTACCGCGGTTGAAAAACTGAAATCCATCATAGAATCCGCATGAAAAAAGGGCGGTCAATGCCCGGTTCAAAAAAATTGTCTTTATTTCAACAGCGGTTTTTCGTATAAGAATGAGACAAATCAGACGACAGGTGCAGGACCAAAATTTTCCTGAAAGGAACGACCAATATGGCAACGACCGACATGTGGAATGAGGCGTATATAGAGGCCCAGTATAAAAAATGGAAACATGACCAAAACGCCGTTCCCCGGGACTGGCAGTTTTTCTTTAAAGGATTTGACATCGGAAACAAAGGGGCGGCAAAACAAGACATTGCCGATACCCCGGATGCGGCCCTTGCCCAGTCCCGGGTGGAATCACTGATATACCGGTACCGGGACTTAGGCCATCTCATGGCGTGCATGGATCCGCTTTCTTCCTGCCCCACAGACCATCCGTTGCTGAACCTTGAGACATTCGGCCTGTCGCCGGATCAGCTGGATACTTTTTTTTACACCCGCCGGTTTTCCGACTCAGGCCGGGCCCGGCTCAAGGATATTCTCAGCCGGCTCAAGGAAACCTACTGCCATTCCATCGGTGTTGAATACATGCACCTGCAGGACCCTGCGGAAAGACGATGGCTTCAGGAAAGAATGGAACCGGTCAAAAATCGCCCGGACCTTGCAGACAAAGAAAAAACCATGGTACTGGAAAAACTGACCCGCACCGGGGTGTTCGAACGGTTTCTGAACAGTAAATATCCGGGCCAGACACGGTTTTCCGTGGAAGGCGCCGAGATGGTCGTTCCCATGCTGCATGCGCTGTTCAACCGGGTGTCGGAGGACGGATGCGGCGAAGTCATCATGGGCATGGCCCACCGGGGCCGGTTAAGCGTTCAGACCCAGGTGCTTCAAAGGCCGTATGAGGATATTTTCAAGGCGTTTGAAAGCTGTTACAATCCCGCGGACCTCATCGGTGCCGGGGATGTGAAATACCACAACGGGTACCTGGCGGATATCGAGACCGCCGGCGGGAAATCTTTGCGGGTGTGTCTTCTGGACAATCCCAGCCATCTGGAATCCGTGGATCCGGTGGTCGAAGGGTTTGCCCGGGCCAGGCAGGAAAAGGCCGGCTCCGATGGGTTACGCCAGATTCTGCCTTTGCTGCTCCACGGGGATGCCGCGTTCGCCGGCCAGGGCATTGTGGCGGAAACCTTGAACATGTCCCAGCTTTCAGGATTTCATACCGGCGGAACCATTCATATGATCATCAACAACCAGATCGGGTACACCACAACGCCTGAAAATGCCCGGTCCAGCCGGTATTCCACGGATGTGGCCAAAATGCTCATGGTCCCGATTTTTCACGTTCACGGCGAAGACCCGGAAGCGGCCCTTCATGTGGTGAACCTGGCAGCGGCCTACCGGAAGCAGTTTCACAAGGACGTGGTGATCGATGTGATCTGTTACCGCAGGTTCGGCCACAATGAAGGGGATGAACCCTATTTTACCCAGCCCCGGATGTATGAGCGGATCCGCTCCCGGGCCCCCCTGGACCGGGCCTATGCCGACCGGCTGATCGAAGAAAAAATCATTTCTCCTGAAAAACCCGAAGCGCTGTCAAAAGCGACAAAAAAGGAGATGGAGACCGCGTTTGACAATGTCCGGGGTGATACGTGCACGTTTCCGGAACCGAAATTTTATCCGGAATGGGACGGCATTTCCACCAGCTATTCCCATGAAAAAACCGATACGGCCGTGGAAAAATCAAAATTAACGGCCTACGCCCAAAAACTGTATGAAGTCCCGGAGGGGTTTGCCATTTATGACAAACTGGCCCGGGTCCTGGAAAAACGTCTGGATGCGGTATCAAAGGGCAAGGATATTGACTGGGGCACGGCGGAAGCGTTGGCATTTGCCTCCCTTCTGGCCCAGGGCATTCCCGTCCGGTTGAGCGGCCAGGACAGCGGCCGGGGCACCTTTTCCCAGCGCCACAGCGTGATCCGGGACATCAAAAACGCAGACCTTTGGGTGCCGTTGAACCATATTGCCGAAGACCAGGCGGCATACCGGGTTTATGACAGTTTTCTGTCTGAAGCCGGTGTTCTGGGATTTGAATACGGGTATGCCGTGGCAAATCCCGGAGGGCTGACCCTGTGGGAGGCCCAGTTCGGGGATTTTGTCAACAATGCCCAGGCTGTGATCGATCTGTATATTGCCGCCGGAGAGGCCAAATGGCGGCGCCAGTGCGGCCTGGTACTGCTGCTGCCCCACGGATATGAAGGTCTGGGGCCGGAGCATTCCAGCGCCCGGCCGGAACGCTTTCTCCAGTTGTGCGCCCATGACAACCTCCAGGTGTGCAACCCCACCACCCCGGCCCAGTATTTTCATCTGCTCCGGCGCCAGATGATGAGGTCATTTAGAAAACCCCTGGTGATCCTGACCCCCAAAAGCCTGCTGCGGCATCCCATGGCCGTGTCGGAAATAAAAGATCTCACCTCAGGCGGTTTCAGTGAAATCCTGGATGATCCTGAAACGGTTAAAAATCCCGAGCGCGTGGTGTTTTGCAGCGGAAAAATCTTTTATGAACTGGTGAAAAACCGGTCGGAATCCGCCCGGGACAAGATTGCCATCATCCGGATGGAACAGTTTTACCCGTTTCCCGAGCAATTGCTGGAACAGGTCATTTCCAGGTACAAGAATACCCCACAGTGGTACTGGGTCCAGGAAGAACCCGCCAACATGGGAGGGGCTGAGTTCATCCGGCCGCGCCTGGAAAAAATGGTGGGCGATTCGGTGCACTGCGTGACTCGCCCGGCCCAGGCTTCCCCGGCCACGGGGTTTTCAGGGGTTTACAAACAGGAACAGGCAGCGATTATCAAAAAGGCATTAACGCTTTGATCCGGCCTGTGTCGGGCCCGGCCGCGTTTTTACTGCATTTTTAAGGAGTGATCATGGCACATGACGTAAAAGTTCCAAGTGTGGGCGAATCGGTTACAGAGGCCCTTCTGGTCCAGTGGTTGAAAAATGACGGGGACACTGTTCAAGCGGACGAGCCTTTGTTTGTCATTGAAACCGATAAAGTCACCCTGGAGGTGACGGCAGACACCGGCGGTACACTCAACATCAAAGTCAAAGAAGGGGAGACCGTGGCCATCGGCACGGTGGTGGCGGAGATTGAATCCGGCGGAAAGACCGAAAAAGACACTTCCGACACGGCACGGGAACAGGAATCCGAACCCGAAAACACCGCCCCAAAGGACTCCGGCCCTTCTGAAAAAAAGGAACCCAAAGGCCAGGAGAAAAAAAGCGAAACGGAAAACAAAGAGATTCCGGAAAAAGATGAGGGGGATAAAGTCGGCAACATCTCCCCGTCGGCCCGGCGTCTGGCAGAAGAAAAACAGATTGACCTGTCCGATGTCACGCCCAGCGGCCCGGGCGGCAGAATCACCAAGGGTGACGTGCTGCTCGTCCTGGAATCTTCCCAGGACCGGGCCGTTGAACCGGATGCTTCTGAACCGGACAAGGCTGAATCGGACGGCAAGACTGATCCGGAGACATCTGCATCAGACAAAGCAGAACCTGACAAAGCAGGAAGCGATAAAGGGGAAAGCGATCAAGCGGATTCAGGCAAGGTCGGCTCCGAGGAACGCGTGACCCGGAAACCCATGACCCCGATCCGCCGCAAAATTGCGGAGCACCTGCTCAAAGCCCGGCAGAACACCGCCATGCTGACCACGTTCAATGAAATCGACATGAGCCGGGTCATGGCCCTGCGCCAGGCATACAAAGAGCCGTTCAAGGAAAAGCACCAGGTGTCACTGGGATTTATGTCTTTTTTCATCAAAGCCTGCATCGAGGCATTGAAACAGAATCCCCAGGTCAATGCCTTTGTGGACGGCAAGGATATTGTTTATCATCATTACTATCATGTGGGGGTGGCCATCGGATCGGGCAAAGGTCTGGTGGTGCCGGTGATCCGCCATGCAGACCAGCTGGATTTTGCCGGCATTGAAAAGGCCATTGTCGCGTTTGTGGACAAAATCGAGAACAACCGGCTGGAACTGGCAGACCTGGAAGGCGGCACCTTTACCGTGAGCAACGGCGGTGTTTACGGGTCTCTTTTAAGCACCCCGATTCTCAACTCCCCCCAGAGCGGGATCCTGGGCATGCACAAAATTGAAAAACGGCCCGTGGTGGTGGATGATGAAGTGGTGATCCGGCCCATGATGTACGTGGCGTTGAGCTATGACCACCGCATCGTGGACGGCAGGGAGGCGGTCACCTGTCTCAAAAAGATCAAGGCCTGTGTTGAAAACCCGGAACGCATGCTTTTGGAGGTATGATAATGAGTCAGAAAAACACCTATGATGTGGTGGTCATCGGATCAGGACCGGGCGGTTATTCTGCGGCCCTGCGCGCTGCGCAACTGGGATTTGACACCGCTCTGGTTGAAAAGGAGAAAACCCTGGGCGGGGTCTGCCTGAACGTGGGATGCATCCCGAGCAAGGCCCTGCTGGATTCAAGCGAACGATACCACCAGGCCCGGCATAAAATGGCGGAACACGGCATTGAGATCAAGGATGTGCGGCTGGATCTGGAAACCATGATGTCGCGTAAAAACAAGGTGGTGGAAGAACTGACCCATAATCTTCGGGAGCTTCTGGAAAGAGGCAAAATAGAGATCATCCACGGCACAGCCCGGGTGGAAGCACCGGACCGGGTCCATGTCACCCGGAATGAAGAAACCGGGAGCGGGGACAGGGAACTGATCCTGCCGGCCCGGTATATTCTGGTGGCCACGGGCAGCGAGCCCAATCCCCTGCCGGATCTTGATTTTGACGGCAAACACATCATCAGTTCAACCGACGCTTTGGCACTGGATACCGTGCCAAAGCGGCTGGGCATTGTGGGGGCCGGGTATGTGGGCCTTGAGCTGGGATCGGTGTGGCAGCGGCTCGGGTCTGAAGTGACGGTGATCGAGATGCTGCCCCAGGCCGCCGGCAACGCGGACGGCCAGGTGGCACGGACCCTGATGCGGCTGCTCAAAGCCCAGGGCATGGATATCCGGTTGAAGACCACCGTTACAAAGGCGGCGGTAAAAGACAATCAGGTTGAGGTATCGGTCAAGGCCAAAGACGCGTCAGACACCCTTTCCTTTGACCGCCTGCTGGTGTCGGTGGGCCGGCGCCCGAGGCTGGACGGCCTGGGACTCGACGAACTGGGGGTGGAAACAGACCCGGACACCGGCCGGATTGTCGTGGATGCGGCTTTTCGTACCCGTGTGCCGTCCATTTATGCCATCGGTGATATCATCGCCGGACCCATGCTGGCCCACAAGGCGTCCGCTGAAGGCGCGGCTGCGGCAGAATGCATGGCCGGTCTGCCCGGAGACGTGAATTACGACACGATTCCTTCCGTGATTTATACCTCTCCCCAGGCCGCAGGTGCGGGCATGACCCAGGAAGACGCAAAAAAAAGGGGCATCCCGTTTCTCACCGGCACGTATCCGTTTTCAGGCACAGGCAGGGCAAGGTGTCTCGGGGAGACGGACGGATTTGTCAAACTCATTGTCCATAAAACATCCGACCGCATCCTGGGCGTGCACATCATCGGTCCCAGTGCCTCGGAAATGATTGCTGAAGGCGTGGCAGCCATGGAAGCCGGGATGACCGCAACACAGATCGCAAGTATGGTTCACAGCCATCCTACATTCAGCGAAGCCATCCAGGAGGCTGCGGCAGCGGTCCCGAAAAAACAGTGGCAGCCATGACCCATTCAAGAGCCTTGTTTGTCGTGCTGACCGCCGGAGTCCTGTGGTCGTTCGGGGCGCTCACCATCCGTTACATGGTGGACCCTGAGGATTACCGGTGGCAGTATCTGTTTTTCCGGGGGTTGACCGTGGCGGCTATCCTGTGCATCTATCTGATGGCCAGGGACCGGCACCGGTTTGTGGAAAATTTCCGGAAAATCGGAGCGTCAGGAATTGTCGGCGCGTTAGGCCTGGTGGGGGCGTTCATTTTTTTCATCTGGTCCATCACGTTGACCACGGCGGCCAACACCCTGTTTCTGTTCTCCACCATCCCGTTTATTGCGGCATTTCTGGGGATTGTCCTTCTCAAGGAAACCCTGCGCCCCATCACCTGGGTGTCCATGGGCATCGCATTTGTGGGCATCGGCGTGATGGTGGTGGAAGGTCTGGAAGCGGGCAGCCTGCTGGGAATCGTCACGGGATTTGCTTCCGCCTGCGGGTTTGCCACGTTTTCCATCTCGCTGCGGATGCGCAAGGAAACCCCCCAGTTTGCCACAGTGGCCCTGGCCGGGATCCTGTGTGCCGTGATCACCGCCGGGATCATGCTGATTCAAAACGATGCCATCGCCATGCCTTTGCGAAACATTCTATTGAGCATGGTGCACGGGTCTCTGGTGGGGGTCGGGCTGATCCTGTTTTCTTTAGGGGCCGGATATTTCCCGGCGGCTGAACTGAACCTGCTGTCCCTGTTCGAGGTGGTGGGCGGGGTGATCTGGGTGTATCTGCCCATCTTCGGGATTCATGAGGTGCCCAGCCTGCTGACCGTGATCGGCGGCTGCATTGTTTCCGGGGCCATTGTCCTGAACAGCCTGGGGGCCAGGCATGAACCCGTACCCATCAAGCCGGTGTGAAACAGGTTATGCCACGCGGTCAAACGCGTGCCTGATCTCAGGCATGTGGTCCACAAGAATGCGCATGAACGCATGTTCCAGATCGATCATCTCGTGATCCTTTTTCCGGAGCCATTCCGACAGCCAGGCAAACCGCAGGGCCAGGACGTATTCCGGGAAAAACCGCCACCCCATCTCACTGATCACATCTGTCTGGTGCAGTTTAGCCAGAAAGGTCATGACCATGTCCATGCCCAAGCCGTTGGGGTTCTCGATGCCGGCACATCCCACAAAATTGGCGGCATCGTAAAGATCGGGTTTGATGCCGGCAAACTCCCAGTCGATCACAGCCCGGATCTCGTCCTTGTCCCAGATGATGTTCAAGGGGTGCAGATCCCCGTGGCAGAACGCCAAGGCTAAGTGATCATGGGCCGGCATGAATTCAGCCTCCAGAAAATCCAGCACCGGCAGAAACCGGTCATACACGGGCGGATCATGGATTTTCATGGTTTTGAAAAGTTCATGGATATAAGTTTTGATGGAAAACCGGGGAAAAGAGAGGTGCTTTTCCATGCCCGTGGCGGTTTCAGCCATTTTTATCAGGAACCGGGCCGTGTTTTGGCCCATGGCTGCGGATGACAGATAATCCGGCCGTTTTAAAAGGGTTCCGTCAAGAAACTGAGAGACTTGAAAACAGGCCCCATTGAAAATCGGCAGAAATTCTCCCCGCACCGTTTTCCGGTATGGCACCACCCGGGTCAGGCCGTGGGTGAATAAAAAATCCACAGCCCGGGCCACCCGGTCCCGGAGGGCTTGTTTTCCGGGGTCAAACTGCTCCACCAGAAACTGCCGGTCCTGTGTATCCGCCATCACTATCCGGGACAAGGCCCGCTCCGGGCTGCCCTGGATGTCGATGTCCTGCCGGATACAGTGGATGTCCATCTGCCATTGATCACAAATCCACTGGCGCAGGGCTGTGTTTGACCAGTCAAGCATGGGTTATCTTATTCTTTGAAACTGTTCCGGCAATAGGTTTCCCTGACCCGGAATGCAGCGATCAAAGACAGAATGCACAGTATTATCATGGCGATGAACCCGTTCTGGTAGTCACCGGCACTGTAAACCCGGACCCCGGCCGCCAGGGTGCCGTCCCAGGTCAAATCCGCAATATAGCCCACCAGGGGCTGGGCCAGGGCCGTGCCCACGAAACACCCGGTGTTGACCATGCTGACCCCCATGCCGGACAGGTTGGGATGGACAATCTCTTTGGCTGCGGCAAAAGTGATGACAAACCCGGATGCGGCAAACCCCATAAAGGCAAACAGAACATAACCGCTGATCCCGGTTGTCCACGGCAGAAACATCAGCATGGGCCAGGACACCAGGAATGCGGCGGCCGCTGCAATCAGAAACGGTTTTCTCCGGCCGATTCTGTCGGAGATCCATCCCCAGAACAAAGCGCCCAATGCAAAGCTGAGCAGCTGGGCCGTCATGAGGTTGGCGGAAGCCCCCCGGCTCAGTTCATGGACGTCCTGCAGATACCGGATGCCCCACAGTCCCATGAACGCATAGCTGCTGCCGATCATGCCCAGCTGGACCCAGAACCCGGGCCAGACTTCAAGGGTCATGGCCACGCTTTTAAGGTTGGTCACCCAGTGGCGGGTGTGGATGTCCAGGCTGCCCCCATAGGTGTTGGGCGGATCAAACCCCATATCCTGGGGCTTGTTTTTCACTATCAGAAATCCGGCCAACGCCAGTATCAAAGAAAGGGAACCGATCCCTGTGAACACCGTCCGCCATTGAAACACCGTTAATACCTGCGCCAGGGGTCCGGCCGCCAGCACCCCGCCGAGATTGCCGAAAAACAGGGTCAGGCCGCTCATGATGCCGAACACTTTTTCATGGAACCACACCGCGTTGTTTTTCATGATGGCGATAAAGACCACAGACACGCCAAGCCCCACCAGAAACCGCCCGGCCAGAGCGATTTCAAAACCCGGCGCCAGGCCGAACAATATGGATCCGGTGCCGGCCACCAGGTTTCCGAAGATGATGGATGTCCGGGTGCCCAGGGTATCGGCGATCACGCCGGAGGGAATTTGCATCACCGCATACACGGCAAAATAGACCGCAGCCAGGGATCCCAGACGGGCCCCGCTGATGCTGAAGTCCGCCATGAGATATTCCGACACCACCCCCGGGGCCATGCGGTGAAAATACACCAGAATATAGGTAAGGATGAGAATGGCAAAAATAGACCACCTGGCCAGCTCGAACCGGAAATCCGATGGTCCGGAAGCATTGACATCGCGTTGTTTCATAGGACGGGTTCCTGATTTGTTTAAAGATTGAACCGCTTAAATACAGGTTTCGTCCCATTCTGTCAATCCGGATCTGGCCTGTTTATCAACCCGGGCACGGAAAGTTTAGGATACAGGTTTGGCTGTTTTTATTTTCGGCTGCCAGGTTGACAGCCGGTGTAATCGGATCAATGATGATCCTATGGGTCACTGATTCAGATGCGCCTGGATCATGTGGTACCCTGTTGATAAGGAAATGACGAAATGACCGTGGTGTATGATATATTAAAAGAATCGTGGTATCTGTATCTGGATGTGGCCGTGTACATGCTGTTCGGGTTTTTTATCGCCGGGCTCCTGCATGTGTTTTTCAAGGCGGAAAAAATAAAGACCTATCTGGGAACAGGCAGGATCAAACCGGTGGTGCTTGCGGCGTTTTTCGGTATCCCTTTGCCGTTGTGTTCCTGCGGCGTGGTGCCCGTGGCCACAGGCTTGAAAAAACAGGGAGCCAACAGCGGGGCCGCGTTGTCATTCATGATATCCACCCCTGAAACCGGGGTGGATTCCATTGCCGTGTCCTGGGCCATGCTGGATCCGGTCATGACGGTGATCCGGCCCGTGGCCGCGTTTATCACAGCCGTCTCCACAGGGATCGCCCAGAATTTTTTTGGAAAGGACAGCCCTGTGGCTGAAAAAATTGACCCCAAACCATCCGGGGGCTGAGGGTGTGCCGATGACACCCGTGCCGGTGCACCCACACCCCCTTCTTCTTTTTTTCCCCGGTTTGTCACAGGCATGAGATATGCCTTTGGCGAACTGGTGAGCGATATTGCAAAACCCTTTGTCGTCGGGATTCTCATCGCCGGCGTCATCACCTTTTTTTTTCCGGAGGATCTCACGGTCTGGGCCAATGATCACCGGTTTGTCTCCATGCTGGTCATGCTGGCCGCAGGAATCCCGATGTACGTGTGTGCCACGGCCTCCACCCCCATTGCCGCGGCCCTGATTCTTAAGGGGCTCAATCCCGGTGCCGCCCTGGTGTTTCTGCTGGCCGGTCCGGCCACCAATGCCGCCACCATCAATCTGGTGAGGACCATTTTCAATACCCGGACCCTGGTGATCTACCTGTCCATGATCGCTGTCACTTCCCTGGCCATGGGGATCGGTGTGGATGCGGTATATGATTTGATGGGCATCCGCGCCAGCGCCGTGGTGGGACAGGCAGCGGAAATCGTGCCGGTCTGGATTCAAATCCCTGCCGCAGTCGTGCTGGCCGTCCTGATGGTCTACACCAGCTGGAAGCAGTCGACCGGTTGTGCATCCACGGTGTGCAGCTCAGAATGCAGCGAATGAACGTATCTGGTGCGCCCGGAAAAGGATTGGAAGGTTTTTGTCACTGTGATCCCGGGGGATGAACGGCATAACCGGCAAATTTTTTCTGATATTCTTTGGGTCTCAGTCCTGTCAGGCGGATGAACAGTTTCCGGAAAAAAGAGATATCTTCATACCCCACGGCATAGGTGATTTCACTGAAGGTGGCAATGCCCTCCTCCAGAAGCTGCCGGGCTTTTTCAACACGGAGTGCCTGAAGATACGACAAAGGGGTCATGCCGGTGGCCTGCTTGAACCGCCTTTCCAGGGATCTGCGGCTTATCCTTAAAGTGCGGGCCAGTTCATCATAGTTCACTTCCCGGGCCAGATTTGTTTCAAGCCATTGCTGGGCACGGGCTATCAAAGGATCGGTATGATCGGTGATCCCGGGAAAACAGCGGAAGGGGGCCTGGCTCTCCCGGTCCATGGCAAGAACCATGGTTTTTGCCGATTTTGTGGCAGCCGGTCTGCCGCAGAATTTTTCCACCAGATAGAGTGACAGATCCATGCCGGCGGTGACTCCGGCGGAACAGTAAAGTCTGCCGTGATCGATGAAAATCCGGTCCTGCTGCAACCGCACGTTGGGATACCGGGCTTTGAACCGGTCTGCAAACCCCCAGTGAAGCGTGGCGGATCTGCCGTCCAGCAGTCCGGTTTCCGCCAGAAGAAATGCCCCGGTGCAGATACTGGCCACATGGGCCCCCTGATCATAATGGTGCCGGATCCAGCCGGGCAGCTCCGGGTTTTGCTCAAGGATTTTATCGATATATGTGGCTGAGGCAATGATGATCAGGTCGGTGTGCGAAATCTGTTCAATGCTGCAATGGGGCATGATTTCCACCCGGTTCACGGACCGGATGGGTTTGCCGTCTGCCGAGGCAAGTGTCACGTCAAACAGCGGGGTGCGGGGGGTGCCGGCCAGCCGGTTCCACAGGCGGCCGGCCTGGTTGAGGATGTCCATGGGGCCGAAAACCGTGGTTGCCATGGAGTTGTAAAGGCCTAAAATCGTAACATGTATCATGGGGCTGAATTTTTCTTTCTTTCTGTCGTTATCACCTCTCTAAATGTCGTTTATGCCACTTTTGTTTTGTGTCTGCAATGGCTAAAACAAAAAAACAAGCCAGAAACCTGTCATTTAAAGGAGGTGCACCATGACAACCGACACCATTAAAACCGTTATCGCCCCCTGCGGCCTGTGCTGTGAAACCTGTTTCGCCCATGTCAACGGGGATATCAGGAAATTGAGCATTCAGCTCAGGGAAAAGCTGGGTAATTTCCGGGCCGCTGCCCGGCGCTTTGAATCCATGCTGGAGGCGCCTGTGTTCAGGAAATACCCCGATTTTGAAAAAATGCTTGATTATTTTGCGGCAGAACACTGCCACGGCTGCCGGAATGAACAGTGCCGGATTTTTAAAAACTGCGGTGTGCGGCCCTGTCACCAGGAAATGGGGGTTGATTTCTGTTACCAGTGTGATCAGTTTCCCTGCAACAACACCCGGTTTGATGAAAACCTGTACAACAGCTGGGTGTCCATCAATCAGATCATCCGGAAAAAAGGAATTGAAACCTATTGTGAAACAGCCAGAACCCGGCCCAGATATGGTTGAAGCAGCCCGCTAAAATGGTTCACACAGCACCGCGCAGTGTTGGCGCGGCAATCAGTTCCGGTGCTGTGTGCACACATCCACCCAGTCGTTGCAGTCTGAAAACCGCTCCAGTTCTTCTATGGTCAGGCGGATTGAGGCATTCTGGTCCCCGGCTGCCGGAATGATTTCCGGGTGTTTTTTCAATGAGATATCCAGGTACACATCCATGGGCTGTTTGAGCCCAAAAGGGCATACACCGCCCACGGCATGGCCGGTGTATGCCAGCACTTCGGCAGGTGAGAGCATTTTCGCCTTTTTTGAAAACTGCTGCTTGTACTTCTGGTTGTCGATTTTGGCCCTGCCGGCCACAACAATCAAAATGGGCCTGCCGTCCAGTTTAAATGACAGGGTTTTGCCGATCTGATCCGGATCCACGCCATGGGCGGCGGCTGCCTCGTCAACCGTTGCAGTGGAGGTTTCAAGTACCATGACGCGATCCTCCATGTTGAAATCTGAAAAAAACTGTTTAACTGCTTCCACTGACATAGAATCGTTCCTGTTCCTTTGTTATTTAAGGCGTTTGCCTGTGGAGAACGCGTCTCCGATTTTTTTGCCCACACTGAAATACGCTTTTTCAGCGGGGGCATACAAAATCGGTTTCATTTTTTCAATGTCCGGCATCCCGTTTTCCGCCAGAACGGATTCATCCGCTTTGATGTCCACAATTTCTCCGACAAACTGGGTGTGCAGCCCGATCTCCAGGGTGTGTATCAATCTGCATTCCAGAATCAGGGGGAATTCCTTGACATACGGCGCATTGACCTGGTCGCTTTTGACCGGGGTCAGGCCGGCGGTCTTGAACTTGTCCTCGGTTTTCCCGGATGCCATGCCCAGATAATCAGCTGCTTCCACATAGGTTTCTGAAGGAATGCTCAGGGTATAGGCACCGCTGGCAACGAGACAGTTGTAGCTGTAGGTCGCTTTTCTCAAAGACACGGTCACGCACGGCGGGCTGGAACAGCAGATCCCGCCCCAGGCCGCTGTCATGGCATTGGGTTTGCCGTTCTTGTCATAGGTCCCCACGATCAGTACCGGTGTGGGATACAGGATTGTTTTTGCACCAATGGATTTTTTCATACTGTAACCTTCCTTTGCTGGTGTGCAGCGATAGCCGAACACCTGTCAGTTTAAAAAAGGGTTATGCAAATAAGTATTGATCTCTCCGGTATTCCCCTTCTTCCATATCATCCGAGATTATCAGATTTAGGATTGCATGGATATCATAAATTTATTCAGCCTCAGAATACTCATACAGGGATAATTAATCTTGATTATTATCGATAGATGCAATTCTCCTACAAAATATATTGGGTAAAATTAAAATCCCCAGGACTTTTAATAATAGTGTTGACCTCAAACCCTCGTTGAGGGAATAAAAATTGAAAAAGCCCGCATCATAGTAGAATGGATATCATCTTCTTTTTATCTCCAAATAGTTGGTAACTACTTGATTTTCTATCACAACATCCTGTGTTCATGTCAAGTCTGCAATTTTTTCTTCCCTGTATCCCACTGCCGTAGCATTCAATGCATCTTGACAATTGAACGACAGGGCTTCTTTTAGCGTAAATTCCAAAGTGTCTTTAAGTTCTTCGTATGTTTTTCCAGGCAATTTACTCCCGGGATTTCTTTAATCCATCCAAACCACCAGCCGTCTATATGTTTCATTACCGCTGTATATTGGTTCTGCATTTTCAATACATCCTTTCTGACAAATTGTTCCCGCTTTCATAGGGTATTCGGCTACTATGGATGTTTAAATGTTTAGACGAACCATAATAAAGCCGATAATATCGATTTTTAGATTGTAATAAGTACCCTTTATAAAATGCCTTGAGAAAAATTATCGCATGGGGACTGATATATGTAAGGTTCTTTGGATATTTAACGTGCTTAAATTATTTGACTTTATATTTTAATTGAGACAATGATTTACAAAAAATCAATTTTCCAAGAATGAAGATTGGGTGTTGTATCTTGACGAGAAATAGTATATCACACGGATACGATTTTGAATTAATATTATAAAAGTCTGAGCGTATAATGAAACGTAATATACTTCTTGTTGAACCTGGATACAAAACTAAGTTTCCACCGTTAGGACTCATGAAAATATCTGCTTACCACAAGCAGGTTGGTGATTATGTGAAATTTGTGAAAGGTATCAGTGAAGGCATTTCATATGAATGTTACTGGGACCGAATTTATATTTCCACGGTTTTTACGTTTAATTGGGCTGTAACTGTAAAAACTATCAATTATTATAAATCCTTAGTTCAGGGAGACATAACACGCATCTTTGTCGGTGGCATCTTAGCAAGCTTGATGCCCGACGAACTTGCTAAAGAAACAGGGATAACACCTATTCAAGGTGTATTAAACCGCCCTAAAATCCTTGATAATGAAAAATTAATCATTGATAAAATTATTCCAGACTATGAGCTTTTTGACAAAACTCCACACAATTATAAATTGGTCCAAGATAGTTAGTGTCTGACCGAAAACTCAGAACGCCACGTTTTTCAAGGGGATGACGGCTAAAACTTATTTGAAATTTTTACTTATAATTGAATTGCTTGTTGATTTTTACTGATTTCTGTGTTAATATAACCTATTAATAATTAACGAGATTTTAACAAACGAGAGAAATCGAAAGCAATTCAAATTTCAACACCCAAACAAAACTTCGAGGTTGTTTTGCGTAAAATTTTTGAACCACAAATGACATTCGGGCAGACCCCTATCGACCAAATCAAACTTGACATGAGGGCCAGGGATGAAATTCCCAAGCTGCTTTTGGGGCTCCAGCATATCTATTGCGATCAAGATCTGCGAGAAAAAGTTTTTGCCATCCTCAAAAATGTGATTCCGGAAGACACTGACTCCAGAAATGGACGTCCGGGAATGGACCTGTGGAAAATCCTTGTGATGGGCACCATCCGGCTCAATTGCAATTGGGATTACGATAAGCTCCAGGAGATGGTGAACAACCCACAGAACATTAAGGCAGATGCTGGGAC